>MHEO01000001.1:0-685 GCA_001803875.1 Nitrospirae bacterium RIFCSPHIGHO2_01_FULL_66_17
GAGCGAGCGCCGCAGCGCGGGCTGGGCGTCGGGGTACGCGGTAACGTCGAACGGCTCGCCGGCCAGCCCGCGGCGCAGGTCGTCGCGCACCGCCTCGACGTCGGTCCCCTCCGGCGCGCGCAGGAGGATGCGGTAGCGGACGCGGCTCCCCGGCTGGATCAGCCCGGCCGCCTCCAGCGCCCGACGGGAGACGATCACCCGGGGACCCAGGCTGAACGCCCCGGCCGCGCGATCGGGCTCGGCGCGCAGGATCGCGGCCGCCGCGAACTCCGCGCGGCCGATCGTGAACCGGTCGCCGGGCGCAAGCCCCATCCGAATCAGAAACACCTCCTGGACGACGGCCCCGTATGGCGGCGGGGGGCCCGACGCGAGGTGCGCCCGCAGCGGCGCGTCGGGTGTCGTCTCGACCGCTCCGTAGAACGGGTAGTCGTCCTCCACCGCCTTGAGCTCGACCAGCGCGGCGGTCGACGGCGACGCCGCCATCGCGACCAATTCGGTGACGCGGGTCTCGGCCAGGCCGCGGCGGGTCTCGATCTCGCGGAGCGCCGACTCGGCCGCCGCCGAGAGGGCGCGCGTGGAGCGGACCTCGACGTCGGCCGCCAGCAGGCTCCGCGCCTCGCGCGCGGCGCCAAGACGGACGGCGTCCGCGGCCGCCCCCACCGCGACCACGGCGGCCACGCCCAGC
>MHEO01000001.1:763-14195 GCA_001803875.1 Nitrospirae bacterium RIFCSPHIGHO2_01_FULL_66_17
AGCGCGACGGACGATCGTTGCTTTCCGCGGACCCCGGCCCGCGACCACTCGCTCACCGGGCGGGCTCCGCCGCCGTGTCGCCGACCACCCGGCCGTCGCGCAGCGTGATCACGCGGTCGGCCGAGGCCGCCAGCGCGCGGTCGTGTGTCACCAGCACCAGCGTGCTCCCGCGCTCGCGGTGCAGCCGCCGCAACAGCGCGATGACCTGTTCGCCGCTCGCGGTGTCCAGGTTCCCGGTCGGCTCGTCGGCCAGGAGGACGGGCGGCCGCCGCGCGCACGCCCGCGCCAGCGCCGCGCGCTGCTGCTCGCCGCCCGAGAGCTGCACGGGGTAGTGGCGCGCGCGGTCGGCCAGGCCCACCTCGTCCAGCAGCGCGAGCGCGCGGTCGAAAGGGTCGGGGTCGCCGGCCAGCTCGAACGGCACGGCGACGTTCTCCAGCGCGGTGAGCGTGGGGACGAGGTGGAAGGATTGAAAGACCACGCCGACCTTGTCCAGACGGACGGCCGCGAGCGCGTCCTCGCCGAGCCCCGTCAGTTCCACGCCGTCGAGCGTGATCGTGCCCGAGGTGGGCGCGTCCAGCCCCGCGATCAGGCCCAGGAGCGTGGATTTTCCGCTGCCCGAAGGGCCGACGACCGCGACGAACTGCTTGGAGGGGATGTCGAGCGTGACGTCGTCGAGAATGGTGAGCGCGCGGCCGCCGGCGGTCAGGCGCATCACGACGTGCCGGAGGGCGATCATGACCGGGACGGAAGGGGCCGGGTCCCGGCGCCCCTTCCGGAAGGGCCCCCGCCTCTCTCGTTGCGGCTCATAAGGCGGTCATTATACACTCTAGCGTGACGGAAGATCGTTGCTTCCCGTGAACCCCGTGCGAACCGACCCGCCCCGCGCGACTGCCCGGCGGCGACCGGCGCGCGGCGCGATGGGCCTGCTCGCGGCGGCCGCGGCCGCGTGCCTCGCCGCCTCCGACGCCCCGCGCGCGCTCGGCGCGGACACCGGGGGGACGAAAACCATCGTGGCGTTCGGCGACAGCCTCACCGCGGGGTTGGGCGTCCCGATCGAGGACGCCTACCCCGCCCGCCTGGAGCGCCGCCTGCGCGCCGAAGGCTATGACTACCGGGTGATCAACGCGGGGGTGAGCGGGGACACGAGCGCCGGGGGCTTGCGCCGAGTGGACTGGGCGCTCCGCAGCCAGCCCGCGATCGCAATCGTCGAGCTCGGCGCCAACGACGGCCTGCGGGGGCTGCCCGTGTCCCTGATGCGCGCAAACCTCGCCGGGATCATCGAACGGTTCCAGGCCGCCGGAGTCACCGTGGTCCTGGCCGGGATGAAGGTCCCCCCCAACTACGGCCCCGACTACAGTCGCGCCTTCGCCGCTGTGTTCTCCGACCTGGCAACGCACTATCGCACCCCGCTCATCCCGTTCTTCCTCGACGGCGTCGCCGGCGTCGACGCGCTCGCCCAACCCGACGGCCTCCACCCGACATCGGAGGGCTACCGGGTGATCGTCGACCGGATCTGGCCCATTCTCCGCCCTCTGCTGGCCCGCCCCTAGCGGCGCGCTGCAATGGCCACGGGCGCGGTGGCGCGGCCGCCTATGGTACGATGGGGCGGTCGAGGAGATCGCGATGCTCACGCTCTCGGATCTGCACCCGCTGACCGCCTACCTGACCCGGATCGCCCACCTGCAGAGCGCCGCCTCGGTCCTGTCGTGGGACCAGGAAACGTACATGCCGCGCGGGGGCGCCGCGGCGCGGGCGGACGTGCTGGCCACGCTCCAGAGCGTGGCGCACCAGCAGTTCACCGCGCCGGAGCTGGAGGACCTGCTGGCGCGGTGGATCGACCTGGAGACCGGATCGGTCTTCGATCCGGAGGCGGAGGAGCCGGCGCGCGCGCTGCTCCGCGAGGTCCGGCGCGATTACCGGCGCGCCAGGCGGCTCCCCACGCCGTTCGTCGCCCACCTGGAGAAGACGTGCGCGCTCGCGCACGGGGCCTGGCTCGAAGCCCGGGAGAAGCGGGACTTCCGGCTCTTTCTCCCCCACCTCGACATGATCGTCGCGCTCAAGCGGGAGGAGGCCGCGTACATCGGCTACGAGGGGACCGCCTACGACGCGCTGCTCGACGCCTTCGAGCCCGGCATGACCGCCTCGCGCCTGACCCCGCTCTTCGCCGACTTGAACATCCGATTGAAGGCGTTGCTGGACCGCATCCGGTCCTCCGGGGTGCGCCCGCCGTCCCTCCCGCCGGGACCCTACGACACCCAGCGCCAGATCGCCTTCGGCTCGCTCGTGCTCTCCGCGATGGGCTACGCGTTCGACCAGGGGCGGCTCGATCAGGCGGCGCACCCGTTCACGACCGGCTTTCATCCGACCGACGTGCGGCTGACGACGCGGGTGGCGGCCGACGACGTGACCTCGTCGCTGTTCAGTTGCCTGCATGAGGGCGGCCACGGCCTCTACGACCAGGGGCTCGATCCGGCCCACTACGGGACGCCGCTCGGCGAATCGGTCTCGCTCGGCATGCACGAAAGCCAGTCCCGGCTGTGGGAGAATTGTGTCGGCCGCTCGATCGAGTTCTGGCGGCACTTCTACCCCCTGCTGCGCGAGAGCTTTCCCGGTCCGCTCGCGGACGTGTCGATCGAGACCTTCCACGGCGCGATCAACACCGTGAAACCCTCGTTGATCCGGGTCGAGGCGGACGAGCTGACCTACAATTTCCACATCATGGTCCGGTACGAGTTGGAGCAGGAACTCATCGCCGGGCGGCTCGCGCCCGCCGACCTGCCCGGGGCCTGGAACGAGGCCATGCGCGCGACGGTGGGCGTCGCCCCGCGGCACGACGGAGAAGGCGTGTTGCAGGACATCCACTGGGCCCACGGAGCGTTCGGGTATTTTCCGACCTACACCCTCGGCAACCTGTACGCCGCGCAGTTCTGGCAGCAGGCCCAGCGCGACATCGCCGATCTCCCCACCCTCATCGAGGGGGGGCGCCTGGCCCCGCTCGTGGGCTGGCTGCGCGACCGGATCCATCGCTGGGGGCGGATGTACTCGTCGGACGCGCTGCTGCGCCGCGTCACGGGCGAGTCGGTCAACCCCGACCACTTCATGACATATCTTGAAGGGAAGTTCGCGGCGATCTACCGCCTGGGGTGACGGTCAGCGATCCCGCGGGTCGTCGCGTCGGCCGAAGGTCTTGGCGTTTTCCCGCGCGTCCTCGGCCAGCAGCCGGTGCCAGTCGCGGGGCTTGCGGGGAGCCGCGCGGAACTGCGCGAAGATGTCGCGAGCCAATTCGACCCGGTCGATGCCCTCGGGCGCGACCTGGATGTCCATCTGGGCCATCGCCAGATCGAAATCCACGTTCATGATCGTCTCGGGATCCATCCGGTGGTCCTGGAGCGCCTGCCGGATCACTCCGGAGTCCACGCCGAACCGCCGGGCGACGTCGTGGACGTTGGCGGGGGCGTACCGCTTGTCGGGCCCGATCCCCAGGTAATACGCGCAGAAGAGCTCGAACGGATCGATCCGTGAGGAGGACGACGTGGGGGCGCGGTGGGAAGCCGCGCCCGGCCGACCCGGCCGATGATCCGGTCTCTCCGGTCGCGGTCGGCGATCCCCGAACGGCGGGGGACGCCGAGTTCCGTTGCTGGGGCGCCGCGGCGGCATCAGCGGTCGGCCGGGCGATAGAAGATCGCCACGCTCGCCGTGAACCCGTGGAGAAAGTTCTCGCCCCCCACGGGGCCGATCTCCCCCTGGGCGAAGAATCCCGACACGGGCACATCGCCCAGGTGGGCGCGCACGGCAGTCACGTCGTGGTGCGGCCGCCCGAAGAGCCGCCTCCCCCGCCCGTTGCAACTGAAGAGCAGGGCCCCTTCGGGTCGGAGGTCCCCCATCTGACGCTTCTGGGCGTCGAGCAGGCAGTTGAAGTCTTCGCTGGCCGTTTCGCGGTCGCGCAGGTGAAACTGCACCGTCTGGCCTTCTTTCACGATGTCGCCGATCGCCAGGCTCCCTTCAGCCTGGTCGACACCCATCAAGCCGCGCACGAGGAAATCCCCGCGGTCGAACTGGGCCTTCGCCTCGTTGATCGTGACCCCGAGGTGGAGGCCGCGCCGTGCCATCTCCTGCTCTTCGGAGGGCAACGCCGCGTACACTTCCTGGAGGCACGCGAACGCCGGACGGCCGCCCAGCTCGTAGATGATGTTCCCTTCCGCCTTGGTGATCAGAAACCGCTGGCCGATGGGCCGACACCCCTGCGACACGACGGTGAGAACCCGCACGTCGCCG
Source organism: Nitrospirae bacterium RIFCSPHIGHO2_01_FULL_66_17 (assembly GCA_001803875.1). Classification (GTDB taxonomy): domain Bacteria; phylum Nitrospirota; class Nitrospiria; order 2-01-FULL-66-17; family 2-01-FULL-66-17; genus 2-01-FULL-66-17. The sequence goes on from MHEO01000001.1 coordinate 5,039, forward strand.
GCCAGCGCGACACCGACCACGCCCTCATCGAACACGGTCCCGTCGAGCAGGAGGCGGTTTTCACCCGGCGCCCGACCGCCGCTCGCCATGCCGCCCACCGCGGGCGCGCCGGGACAGCGATCGTCGAGAAACGCCAGGAATTCCGTGCCGGGAGTGGAAAACGGCTCGGCGAGGAGCACGAACGCCGGCGTGGGATCGGTCGGCAGGTGGTCGGGCCACCCCGCGACCTCGATGCCGTCCCCGCTGTGACGGAACGACACGTGGAACGGCGTCAGCGTCACGCCGGGCAACCGGGCCGCCCACACCGTGACCGCCGGCTGGCGCTCCATCTCCTGCTCGGCGCCGATGATGCCCTCGCCGGTGCACCCCAGCAACACGCGCGGCGAGAAGCACTCCTGCACGGCGGTGGCGGCTTCCTCCAGCCGCGCGGCGTGGTGCGGGGAGACGAACACCACCGCGAGATCGGCCGCGCCCTCGCAACGCTTCGCGGCCTGACTGCACGCCTCCCGCGTCGCCGCCGCGGTGTCTTCGTGTATCGATGTTCCGGCGCCGATTGTGCTCGTCGCGCCGGATGACCATGACGCCATCGTCCGTCCTCCTCGGGTCACTCTAGCAGAACGGCTCCGGCCCGCGCAAGGGATCGAGACGCCGGCGCCGCGGTGGGCGGCGGAATCGCGGGCATCGACCGTACGTGACGCTTCCTGTATACTCTCGGCATGGAATGGTCGCGGTGGGGGCGGGTCGCCGGTGCGACCGCCCTTTTTCTATGCGCGGTGAACGCCGTCGCCGCCGCGCCGCTCGATGTCCGGTACGAGCTGGACGTCGCGCTGTCCCCGGCCGCCCACACGATCGGCGGCGTCGCCCTGGTGACTGTGACCAATCAATCGGACGCGAGCCTGGGCGACATCCCGTTGACGCTGTACCCCAACCACTACAGCGAGGCCGATCCCGCCCTCGATCGCAGCCGTCTGGAGGCGATCTACCCCCGCACCTTCAACCCCGGCTCCACGACGATCACCAGCATCGAGACCGAGGACGGAACCCCGTTGGAGTATGAACGGGCCGACGACCTCGGATCGCACGCGCGGACGCTGGCCCGCATCCTCCTCCCCCGCCCCCTGTTATCGGGTCGAACGATCCGCCTCCGGATCGCGTTCACCACGATCATCCCCGAGAAGTTCGGCGTGTTCGGCCATTTCCACGGGGTCACGGCCCTCAAGGGGGGGTGGCATCCCTACGTTCCCGCTTTCCGCGGGGGGGAGTGGGCCATCGACCTGTTGCCGGACCCCGCGCAGTTCGTGATCCGCCTCACCGCGCCGCGGGGGGTGGTGGTCGCCGGCGCGGACATCGAGACATCGGCGCCGAATGGCGAGACGGACACCTGGGTCCACCGATCCGACCGATCCGCCACCGTGGCGCTGGCGTTCAGCCCGTCCTACCAGCCGCGCGTCGAGCAGGAGGGCCCGACCCTCGTCACGTACTGGTTTCTCCCCGCCGATCGGAAATATGTGGGCAAGGTGATGGACACGCTCCATCACGGCCTCGCGTTTTTCCGGAAGGAATACGGCATCGACCCCGGCCCCGGGGTGACGCTCGCCGAGGCCTACCTCCACCAGGACCTGGTTTCGCCCCACGAACAGGTGACCCTGGTGAGCACTCGACTGTTCAAGGTCTTCGCGCCGCTTAAGAAGTACCACGAGGCGGGCCTCGTGCGGGGCCTGTTCTTCGCCCTGTGGCGGGCCCGCCTGCCGGACGAAGAGACCTGGGTCTTGGAAGGGCTCGCCGAAGCCGGAACACAGCTCTACCTGCGGGACCGGTACCGGCGCCCTCCCAATCTCCTGCGCCTGCTCAAGCCGTTTTCCTTCCACCCGGTGGTGGACCAGATCCTCTATTCCAAAAATCTCCCGCTGCGCCAGGTGTATTTCAAGGAGACGACGCCGATCATCCCGAGGGAGGACATCGCGCTGTTCAACAATCAACGTCCCGACGGGTCCACGATGCTCTTCAAGCTGACCGCGCTTCTGGGGGAAGAGACGGTCGACACCGTCTTCCGGCGCTACGTGGATTTGATCCGTCTAGGCAACCCGAAGCCCTTCCGCGAGGTCGTCCACGAGGTAACGAACCGGGACCTCGACTGGTTCTACCGCCAGTGGCTCTCGGTCAACCCCTCGACCGACTACGCGATCGCATCGATCACGCAGGAGCGCCGGCCGGACGGCTACCATACGACGCTCCGGCTGACGAAGGACGGCGAGGGCATCGAGCCCCTGGCGATCCGGCTCCGCCAGCGCGACGGCCCGCCGCTCGTCACGACCTGGCTCTCCTACGAACGCTCGTTTCAGGAAACGTTCGTGACGCCGTCGCCGGTCACCTCGGTGCAACTCGACCCGGACCACAAGACGAGCGATCTGCAACGGTACAACGATCGGCGCCCCCCCGCCATCAAGTTCATCCTGGAGAAGTTTCCCGGCGTGGGCTACGACTTCCAGACGAAGAATCTCAGCTACGACTTCAGCACGTATTTCCAGCGTCTGTACGACGACCGCAACATTCTACGGCTCACCTACGCCAAAGACGAGACGTCCACGAGCGCCACGCTCGCCTTCGGGCACAGCTACGAACGGCGCCTCTTCTCCGCGGATCTGCCGCAATCGGTGACCGTCGGGCTCTCCTACAACAAGCAGTCCGTTGCGTTATTCCCCGACTCTTCCTCCACGCCGTTCACGGCGATTCACCTCACCCACACCCTGTCCCCCCGGGCCGCGCCTCGCGAATCCCCGCCGGATCAGGCCCCCGCGCCGCGTTCCGACTCCCCCCTGATCTATTCCGACCAGATCCAGCGCCTCGTGTTCGGCGTCGTTCCCTATTCCTCGCTGACCACGACCTTTGCGCAGAAAATCTTCGGGAGCGAGCATCCCCAGGCATTACGGCTTCGTCTCGACCTGCGCCGGCAGTGGTCGTTCAGCCGCTCTCACGAGATCGCGGGCCGGGCCGTGCTCGGCGAATCGTTCGGCACGTTTCGCGAGGAGAGGCGGTTCCAGTTGGGGGGCAGCGGCGGAATGCGCGGCTATTCTCCGAGCGCGCTCTACGGGGAATCCATGACGTTAGGATCGATCGAGTATCGCTACCCTCTGATCCACGAGATGGATGTCAACATCGGAGGGCTGGCGGTGCTCCGACGCCTTCAGGCCGCCGTCTTCACCGACGCCGGGATGGTGGCGTCGCATCGCAATCTGGTGAAGTTCTCCCAATACCTGACCGACGCCGGGGCCGGTCTCCGGCTGGCGCTTGACGCGCTGGGCCTGTACCCCGTCGTGATGCGGATCGACGTGGCGTTCCCGATCAACACCCCGCTCCCCGACGAGCAGGCTCTGCACTTCTACATCACGGCCGGGCAGCCGTTTTGAGGGGGGCGGTGAGGCCCGGCGTCCGGGGCCGCTCTCGGCGCTCTTTCGGCGGCTGTCGCCGCGCCACGCAGACTCGGTCCCGCCCGCCGTACTTGGCCTCGTACATCGCCTGATCCGCCAGCCGGATCAGGTCCTTCTTGTTGCGCGCGTGGTCGGGAAACCCCGCGATGCCGAAGCTGGCCGTCACGCGCAGCTTGAGCCCTTCCTGCGCCAGGAATTCGTGGCGCTGGAATGCCCGATGAAGGCGCTTGGTGATGAGCTGCGTCGTCCGCAACCCCGTCTCCGGCAAGATCACGACGAACTCGTCGCCACCGTACCGCGAGACGATGTCGACGTCGCGCAAGCTGCGGATGAGGAGTTCGGCCACCTCCACCAGAACCCGACTGCCCATCAGATGGCCATAGCGGTCATTGACCACCTTGAAATAGTCCAGGTCCAGGAAGATCAAGGACAGAATGGCCCCGTACCGGATACAGCGGCGGATCTCGACGTCGAGCGTCTGATTCAGGTGACGGAAGTTGGACAGCTTCGTGAGGTCGTCGGTCAGGGTCAGTTCGGCCATCCGCCGGTAGAGTTGCGACCGCTCGATCGCGATCGCGGCCTGCCCCATCAATTGCACCAGCAGATCGCGATCCGTGGTGTCGAACGGGCGGCCGTCGGCGCGGTTGACCATCTCCAGCACGCCCAGGGTCTTTCGCTTGTTGACGATCGGCACGGCAAGGAGGGACCGGAAGCCTGATCGCGGCGGCTTCCAGCTCCGGAGCCCGGAAGGCAGCGGAAGGTGACGGCTCTCGATCAACAGGGGTCTGGCCTGTTGCGCGACCCACCCCGCGGGACCTTGTCCCCAGGCGATGGGCCGAGCTCTCGACGACACGCCTTTTCCGCCCTTCGCCAGCCGGACCGTGAGTTCGCGCCGGCCCTCGTTCTCATCGACCAGGAGGAGCGACCACCGTTCGCAGGGGATCAACCGCCTCGCCCGTTCCATGATGATGTCCAGCACCTTGTCCAGTTCGAGCGTCGAGGTCAGCGCCTTGCCGGTGTTAATAAAAAAGGCCAATTCCTTGGCCTTTTGTCGGAGCTGGAGTCGGAGCGACACAATCTCGGCCCGACCCCGCGCCTGCTGCTCGCGCTCGGCTGGTTTCGCTGGGGAGCCGGTCACCCGCCGTGGCACTTTTTATACTTCTTCCCGCTTCCGCACGGACACGGATCGTTGCGTCCCACGCGCTCCTTGTCGCGGTGGGCTGGCGCCTGCGCGCGTTGAGGCAGTTGAGGGGAGAGCCCCGGAGCGCTCAACCGAGTCGGGGGCGCCGGCTGGGGAGCCGGCGGCTGCTGGACGGCCTGAATCCTGAAGAGATGGCCGATCGCGTCGAATTTGATGCGGTCGATCATGGCGGCGAACAGGTCAAACCCCTCCCGCTTGTACTCGATCAGCGGGTCCTTCTGGCCGTAGCCCCGGAGCCCGATGCCCTCTTTGAGATAATCCATGGTCAAGAGGTGATCTTTCCAGTGGGTGTCGATCACGCGAAGCATCACGGCCTTTTCCAGTTCCCGCAGCACCGTCGATCCGAACTCCTTCTCCTTCCGCTCATACGCCTGGCGGACGCGCTGGTGAACGTCCTCTTTGATCGCGTCAAGGCCGTGGTCCAGCCACGTGTTGGGGTCAACCGGCACGGAGAACTGCGTCGCGAGCGCCTCGGCCAGGCCTTTCAGGTCCCATTCCTCGGCGTAGCTCGCCTCGGGGCACGATTGCGTCACCAGCGTATCGACGACATCGTCGATCATCCCGTTGATGTCGTCGACGAACGGCTCACCGCTCAGCACCTGCCGGCGCTGCTCGTAAATGACCTCCCGCTGCTTGTTCATCACGTCGTCGTACTCGAGCAGTTGCTTGCGGATGTCGAAGTTGTGGGCCTCGACCTTCTTCTGGGCGGTCTCGATGGCGCGGGTGACCATGCGGTGCTCGATCGGCACGCCGTCTTCCATGCCCAGCCGCTGCATCAGCCCCGAAATCCGTTCAGACCCGAAGATGCGGAGGAGATCGTCTTCGAGCGAAAGATAGAACCGCGACGAGCCCGGGTCGCCCTGCCTCCCCGCCCGCCCCCTCAACTGATTGTCGATTCGCCGGCTCTCGTGCCGTTCGGTGCCGATGATGTGGAGGCCTCCGGCGGCGACCACCTCCCGCTTCTCGGCCTCGCACTCGGCGACAAACCGCTCGCGGGCCTCGCGTCGCTGGGCCTCGGCTTCCGGCGTGGCCAACTCGGCGTCCCGCGCCACCCATTGCTTGAACAGAAAGTCCGGGTTCCCCCCCAGTAAAATATCGGTCCCGCGACCGGCCATGTTGGTCGCGATCGTCACCGCGCCCTTGCGCCCGGCCTGCGCGATGATTTCCGCCTCTTTCTCGTGAAACTTCGCGTTCAGGACCGCGTGCTTGATCCCTTGCTTTTTGAGCAACGCCGACAGGCGCTCGGATTTTTCAATTGAAATCGTGCCGACCAGGACGGGCTGGCCGGTTTGGTGGCATTCGACGATCTCTTCGGCGATCGCCGAAAATTTCTCACGCTCGGTCCGGTACACGACGTCGGCGGCGTCCGCCCGAATCATCTTCCGATTGGGCGGGATCACCATCACGTCCAGGTTGTAGATCTTCGCGAACTCGGCCGCCTCGGTATCGGCGGTCCCGGTCATGCCGCTCAGCTTTTTATACATTCGAAAATAGTTCTGGAACGTGATGGTCGCCAGAGTCTGATTTTCATTTGCGATCTTGACGCCCTCTTTGGCTTCCACCGCCTGGTGCAACCCGTCGCTCCACCGGCGCCCCGGCATCAGGCGACCGGTGAACTCATCGACGATGAGCACCTCCCCGTCCTTGACGACGTAATCGACATCGCACTTGTACAGCGAGTGGGCTTTGAGCGCCTGATGGACGTGGTGGACGAGCGACATATTGCCGAGATCGTAGAGGTTCTCGACGCCCAAAAACCGCTCGATCTTCGCGTTCCCCTCCTCGGTCAGAGCCGCCGTCTTGGTTTTCTCTTCGATCGTGTAATCGACGTCCACTTTGAGATAGGGAATGGCCTTGTTGATCCGGTAGTACAAGTCGGTCGAATCCTCGGCCGGTCCCGAGATGATGAGCGGCGTCCGCGCTTCATCGATCAGAATGCTGTCAACTTCGTCAACGATGGCGAACGCCAGGGGGCGCTGGACGAAGTACCGGGGATCGAACTTCATGTTGTCACGGAGGTAATCGAAACCGAACTCGTTATTCGTCCCGTACGTGACGTCGCTCGCGTAGGCGATCTGCCGCGCGGCGTCGTCGAGATCGTGCTGGATCACGCCAACGGTCAGCCCCAGAAAGCGATAGAGTTCCCCCATCCACTGACTGTCGCGCTTGGCGAGATAATCGTTCACCGTGATGACGTGGACTCCCCGGCCGGTCAGCGCGTTGAGATACACCGGCAGCGTCGCCACCAGGGTCTTGCCCTCCCCCGTTTTCATCTCGGCGATCTTGCCCTCGTGGAGCGCGAGCCCCCCGATCAATTGTACGTCGAAGTGCCGCATCCCCAGCACCCGGCGGGACGCTTCCCGCACCACCGCAAACGCCTCCGGCAAGAGCGCGTCCAACGATTCGCCGCTGCGACACCGCCCTCGGAGCTCGCCGGTCTTGCCGATCAACGCCTGATCGGATAAACCGTGGATCATCGGTTCCACGGCGCTGACGCGATCGACGACAGGCGCCATGCGCTTGAGTTCGCGGTCGTTCTTGCTGCCGACGATCTTCTTCAATATCCCTAACATAGATTCACCCTTCCTGGGCTTTTGCCGCGGCCATTATATCACACCCGGCCGTCCGGCCCCAGAACCGAGACGCCCCCAGCGGTTCTCTTCCCGCTGGGGGCGTCTCGGCGTACGGACACGAGTCTGAGTTAATTGAGGATATACCGAATGGGGTTCGTCGGCACCAGATTGACGAAGACTTCGTAATGCAGATGGGGGCCCGTGCTCAACCCCGTACTCCCGACCAACCCGATCACCTGTCCACGCTTCACCCGCTGGCCGACCCGGACCTGAACCTTCGCCATGTGGGCGTAGAGGGTTCCGTATCCATACCCATGATCGATTTTAATCGCATTTCCCAGCCCGCCGTCCCAGCCGGCGCGCACCACGACCCCGTTGGCGGACGCAACCAGGGGCGTGTTTTCCGGAACGGAAATATCGACCCCGCGATGCATCGCCGGCTCGCCCGTGAACGGGGAAATCCGCCGGCCGAACCCCGACGTCATCCACCCTTTCACCGGCCAGATCGAGGGAGTGGAGGCCCAGCGGTTCCGGCGGTGTTCGATCGCCTCGGTCAATTCCTGGTAACTTCGTTCTTGTCGAGCGGCATCGATTTGGAGCGTCCCCAAATCGTCCTCGATGTCACGCATCAACGCCTCTTGCCAGCTCTGGGGAACCCCGGAGGCGTTCAGCACCTCGATGGGCACCTCGGTTCCCCCCTCACCGCCGCCACCCTCGGGGGTCGCTCCGGCCGGGGGCGCAGAGGCGGCCCCTCCTGCTTCCGCATCCGTCTCCCCCCCAACCCCCAGGTAACGGCCCGCGTCCGCCGGGACGTTCAGGTCGGTAATCATGCGGAGTTTCACGTCAAATTCCTTCAGGCGATCCATTTGGCGCTTCAAGCCATCCACGGTTTGGCCAAAGAACTCGATCTTTGACTTCTGGACCGCCGTTTCCTGCCGTAGCAGCGTCAACTCCCAAATATTGCCCACCATATAGAAGTACTGGACGACGAAGAGGATCAACAAGACCGCCCCAGCCGCCGCCATGGAGAGAACGATTTTCACGCTTTTTCTGCTGACGCTGAACCGGTAGGTCTTCGACGTCGGGTTCGGCAGAATCATCACCGTGTACGATTGCCTACTCTTATCGTCCATACAATCCCCCCTGCCTTCGGCTGGACACCGGCAAAATCGCGGGAGAGACTAACACAGGCCCTAAGGGCTGTCAAGAAATCAATCCTAACTTATTGAATTATCACTTGAATTTATGAAGACACGGCGGCTTTAACCCACCTGAGGTAGTCGTCCGATCCTCCCAAGATCGAGAGGCCAATCACTTCCGGTACCGCGTAGCTGTGCAGCGATTTGACCCGCTGGACAACCGCGTCGAGTCGATCGAGGGTGGTTTTCGCCACCGCCAGGACCTCTGTCTCATCCTGAAGGGCATTGTCCCAGAAGAAGATGGACCGAACCGCCGGAATCACGTTGACGCATGCAACCAGGCGTTCCTGAACGAGGGTGGTCGCGATTCGACCCGCTTCCTCGGAAGAGGAAAATGTCATGAACACGGCGATGGCCGCATGGGGGGAGGGGGCGGGCGTCTCGCTCACGCCATCAGGATAGAGAAGACCGCTCGGCGAATCAAGGGGGCGATTTGCGTGCTTCTACGGAGCCTGGTTGGAAAATCCCCCCTCGCCCCCCTTTTTCAAAGGGGGGATTTTCATCATGCACGGGTGGGCTGACGGCCCATGACCAACTGTCTGAGTATTCGGGTGCTGGAGCCTGTTCAGGAAGGGTCAGATGCAAGGTGGAAGGAGGTCTTGCGCGCCTTGTAGGGGCGAGGCGATGCCTCGCCCAGGGCGGGTCATCGACCCGCCCCTACAGATCGTACGTGAGCACGCAAGGCCGACTGACAACGCCGCTCTAGCGTGACGGACGAATGCTGCTTCCCGAGATGGCCCTTCATGGACAGGCTCC
>MHEO01000001.1:14211-19504 GCA_001803875.1 Nitrospirae bacterium RIFCSPHIGHO2_01_FULL_66_17
CCGAGCACGGGAATGTTCGAAAGCCAGGGCAACCCACTCTGGGCGATTGATTCGTGTTTTGTGTAAATCCCTCCGATCACGATGGTCGCCCCGTCCCTCACCAGGAGGTCCGTCTCGGCGGATCGGGTGTTGAGCGGAGGCAGATTCTGCACCGACCGGCTGTAATCGGGATCCCGCTTGTCCGTTTTGACGTGCAGCAGGATCTGCCCGTCCGGCGTCACGTGCGGCGTCACGGTGAGCTCCAACTTCGCATTGATCGTGGTCACGCCGGACGTCGTCGACCCGCTGCTCCCGCTGGCGCCGCTGCTGACCCCCGTGACGATCGTGGTGGTTGGAACGAAGATTTCGGTCCCGGTGGAAATCTTTGCCTCCTTGTTGGTCAGAGTCAGGATCCGCGGGCTCGACAGAATCTTGATCTGCCCTCGATCCTCGAGCGCCGAGAGTTGGAGGTCCAACCCAAGGCTGCCCGACAGCGTGCCGTAGGTGAGGTCGAACGCGCCTCCTTTTCCAGCGCCCACGGCGGCGGGAAGATTGACGGCAAACCCCTTCCCGCTGATCCCGACGGCTCCCGACAGCGGCTGGATGGTGGATGTTGCCGTGTCCCAGGTTCCCCCGGCGCCGAATGAAATCGATCGATCGTTGCTGATCGGCCGCGTATTGCGTCCGCCCCACTGAACCCCGAGCTCTCGGGTGAAGTTGGTGTTGGCCTCGACGATCCTGGCCTCGATCATCACTTGCGGCGTCTTCGAATCCAGTTGCTTGATGATCTCGGCGATGCGCTCCACGCTCTCCGGCACGTCGCGGACGATCAGGGTGTTCGTCCGCGCATCGGCGCTCAGGCTTCCCTTCTTGCTCAACAGCCCTTTGATGGGTTCGCTCAACTCCTTGGCTATGGCGAATTGAATCGCCACCATTCTGGTAACCAATTGGCCCTCGCCGTCCGTAAAGGGGGACTGGATCACCCGCGTGATGGCGCCCTCCTGGACCTGGACGAGGTTCTCCATCTTCAGGATCGCCTCGAACGCTTCGGCCAGCGTGACCTGCTGGAAACTCAGCGTCAGTTTCCCCGAGATGTCGTCGCTCACGACGAGATTGAGCCGGCGCTCCTGGCCGATCGCGCGGAGAACGTCTTTCACGTCGGCGTCGCGGAACTCCATCGAGAACCGATCGCCGTTGACAGGGCTTCGATGCAGCGAGATTCGCCCCTCTTGAGTTTCAGCGCCGACTGCGGGTAACCCGAGGGCCGCCCAGATCACCACCAGGAGGATCACCCACACGCCTGACTTCCCCATGACCATCTCCTCGTTACGGGAGGGTGAAGGAGCGCAGGCCGATGCGTCGGACCTGCTGTCCCCGTTGCAGCGTCACCGCGTTCGGGGTGATTTCGCGCACCCACTCGCCGTTCACGCGATCTCCCACGCGCACAATTCGACCGTTCAGAATGGCGACCACCCCGCTCGGTCCGGCAATAATCCCCTCTAAGTCCGGAGAGGCTCCGGCAGTCGTCGATCGCGTCTCATCCTCGGACACCGGTTCCGGCGGAGACCAGAACGGGTCTTTCCCCCACGGACCGGCATCGCTCACCACCGGAGGCGCCGGCCGCGCGGCCTCCGCTGCCGAGACCTGCCCCGGAGTGCACCAGACGAGCATGGCGGCGCACACCATTCCCGGCGCCAACCGCAGCGCATGACGTGTTCGGCTCATCGCGCCTCAGGTTTCCCGGACTCTGCGGTGACGAGTCCGCGAACCACAAACGGGGTCGATACCGTGAACCGGACCGAAACCGAGGGGACTTTCTCAGGATTTCTCGCCAAACGGACGTCCTCGACCAGGAGCATCCATCGGGATCGCGCCAAGGCCTCCCAGTACGGCCCCAGCACCCGGAGCGGCGCGTTCATCTCCACGGTGACCGCGGAGGTGTTCCCGGTGGACGGCGCCGGTCGCACCGCGACGAACTCCACATCCTGGCGTCCCTCAATGCCGGTGATGTCCCGCATCAACGCGGAGATCCGGGGGTCCGACGGCGGCGCGACAAACCGGGCAGCCTCTTCTTCCACCTCCCGGCGCTTGCCCGCCAACTGATCGAGGTCTTGTTGCAAGCCGGTGACCTGACCCCCGAGCGCGATCCGTTCGGCCTCGAGCGCCTTGACCCGTTTGACGGAGGGCAGGTCCAGCAGAAGCCCTCCGAACACGATGACGGCCGCGATCGTCGTCGCCCCCACCATCCGTTCCCGGTGAGTGAGGTGAAGCGTCGAAAGCCGTGCGGCCCAGGAGACGTCCATCACGCGCGCTTTTCCGGGATCCCGCCGGGGGCGAAGATCCGCCGCAACCCGCACTGAATCTCGAATCCCACGTGCGCGGTTCGCCCGCCGACCTCGCGCTGGGAATACACGAGCAGCGGCTCGGAAAAATGCTGCGCCGTTTCGAGATTCGCGAGCAGTTCGGCGACGGCGCCTTGCGACACGGCCGTCCCCTGGAGACGAAATGGAACATCCGCCGCGTCCGTCCCGTCAGGGTGAGCCGCTTCCTCCAGCACGGTCAGCCACACGCCGCTCGGCACCACGAAGCTTAACTCTCGAAACGCGTCCGACCACGGGATGCTCTCGGCCCGCGCGCGTTCCGCGGCCCGGCGCGCATTGGTCGCGATCAACCCGGCAATGACCGCGCGCGCCTGGTCCGCTTCCTGGGTCAGCCGGTCGCGGGAGGTTCGCAGCTCGACGATCTGCGGGTCGAGACGATTCGCGGCCCGGACCTGAATGCCCCACACGAGCACCGGCACGAGGATTCCGGCGCCGGCAACCGACACCAGCCTCCACGTCGCCAGGGGCGTCCGCGTCTCGCGGAGGAGTTCGTCGAGCAGATTGATGTCGCGCTTCACGCCCTCCCCCGTAGTGCCAATCCCACGCTCGACACGTACCGCGGCGCGACTTGCTCCAGGTCCGCGCCGGCCGTCAGATAATCCATCCCCTCGAACGGATTGAAGAGCGCGACCTTGGCATCGAAGAACGACGAGATGTAGGCTACGAAACCCGGCATCAACGGCGTCCCGCCGGCCAACAGCATCCGTTCGAGCACCCCGTCGCGCGACTGCGCCCGGTAGTAATCGACCGACCGTTGAATCTCGACGATGAGGCGATCGACCTCGGGCCCCAGTACCTCCAGGATCTTCGCTTTGCCGCTGAGGCCCTGCTCCCGCTTGATCGCCTCGGCTTGACCGACGTCGATCCCGAAGTGCTGGATGAGCCGCTGGGTAAACGTCGCGCCCCCCATCGGGATGCTCCGCGAGAAGCGGAGCGTGCCCTGCTTGACGATATTGACGTCCATTCGGCCCGCCCCGATATCGACCAGGGCGGCGCATCCCCCTCCCGTTTGATCCAACCCGAGGCGGTGAACCGCGTGATAGAACGCGACCGGATTCACATCCATCGCCGCAACGCGCAACCCCGCGCGCTCGTACTGTCGAAACTCGCCTTCCACCGCGGTGCGCTCGGCCGCCACCATGGTGACCGGCATCTTCCGCTCCCCGTCACCCCCGACGACATCACCCGCCAGGTAGTCGACGATGACGTCATCCACGCCTAGGGAAGTCGCCTTCTTCGCTTCCCACCGCAACGCCTCGCGGATCTCGCGAGCCGGAATCGGCGGCAACTCCACGTGCCGGACCACCGCCGGACGACGCTGCAGGCCGACGGCGATCGGTTCCCCGGCGATCCAGGCGCGCTGCATCGCGGCTTGAATGGCCTGGGGGCTGGGGCACGCGTCGTCGTCGACCGACTCGGGGGACAACTCGTGGAGGTCCGCATGGGCCACCTTCCAGCCCTTGGAGGTCAGCGTCAACTGGACGAGCTTCACCGCGCCCCGCCCCAGATCGCACCCCACGACCGACCGTTTGCCCCGAAAGAACCTCACGCCGCCTTCCTTTGTCCGGACTGGTGGCTCGTCCCGTGCCGGCCCTCCAGCTCGTCCAGTGCCTTTTGGTGCGCGACCTTGTGCTTGAAACCCTGCTTGAGATATTTCCAAATCACCGCCACCAACCGCACATCGGCCCCGGAAAACTCCCGCGCCTCGAGGTCCCCCATCGGAATGCGCTTCGGGGTGATGTACCCCTTCTGTTCGAGGTAATAGAGCTTGTGCCTCGGAATATCCACTTTTTGCAGGAGTTCGTTGGTCTTCATCGGTCGTGATGTGAATCCATTTTTCTACACATACAGCAAGTCTATAGGGGGATTGAAGGCTGTCAAGAATCAGAACGATGGAGACTCAGGGGAGAGAACAGGAACCGGGAACGGACGCTCGATTAGCTGACCACCTCGCGCCACACGGCTTGCGGCCGCCCTCGGGGTCCGATGATATGGATGCTGCGGAGGTTCCGGGTGGTGATTACGCCGGCGGAAAAGACGCCCCAGGCAGCGCCGTCCCAATGGAGCAGGAGCCCGGCGTCACCGACGGCCCAGCAGTCGTTTGCCGTGGCGCAGGACACGGCATTGAGATTCTGCCGGGATGCCGCCGAACCGGGATCAAAGGAGCAGATGTCCCACGCGCCGGGCGCCGCTCCTCCGGCGCATAGATGGTTCCAGCGCAGGATCGTCACCCGGGTGCTTCCTCCGTTGGTGCGCACATCTCCCACCGCCCAGCCGTCGTCCCCGGACCCATCTCCATCCGTGTCCAACATATAGACTGACCTTAGGCGCTCCCGCCAGCCATTAGTAATGGACTGATTGTTCCATTGATTGGCGACCGGATCCCAGCGGTAGATGGTAAAATCGCCTCCATTTCGGTCCCCCACGATCCAGCCATCGTCCGCGCCGGCTCCCACGTCAGGCCCATCCAACATAAAGATCGACCGGAATCGCCGTGCAGGGGCGTTCGCATTCTGACAGGTCGGGGGGAGAGCCCCGGTGTACCGAAGGATCAGCGCGGTACCGTTCCCACAGCGCTTTCCGTTCTGGTTCTCGTCCCGGCCGGTCATCCAAACCTCGTTGGTCGCGAGCGCCCACACGGAGTGCAGTTCCCTAGCAGTATAGGCTTGTGCTCCATTCCGTTCAGTCCAGGTGGCTCCGTCCCATTGGAGCGTACTGCCGCCGGCCCCCACGGCCCAGCCATCGGTTGCTGAAATCATCGCTACGGAATTCAGGTTCTGGTTGCTGGGAGATGTCGAATTACAGGACCACGCCGTCCCATTCCAATTGATGATCCTGGCACGATTGGTGGTACAGGGCGCAGCGCCTCCTCCGCCCGTATTCCCCACAGCCCAGCCATCGGCGTAGGACAACATCGAGATGCCCATGAGGTG
>MHEO01000001.1:19543-20757 GCA_001803875.1 Nitrospirae bacterium RIFCSPHIGHO2_01_FULL_66_17
CCTCCGCCCGTATTCCCCACAGCCCAGCCATCGGCGTAGGACAACATCGAGATGCCCATGAGGTGTTGATTGGCCCGGGCCGGCAAGGCTCCGGAGACGTCGGTCCACGCGGTGCCATTCCAGCGCAACACGGTCGCCTGACCTCCTACCGCATTCCCTGGGTTCGGTGAGTCGCCAACCGCCCAACCTTCCTGAATCTGTATCCCCGCGCGCTCGACGCGCCGCCCTCGCGCGGCGGTGGTGAGGTCGGTGACCCCTCCAGTGGAGGTCACCGTGCACTGGCTGTGGCCGACCCTCGTGGCCGCGAGGTGCGACGCAGCGAGGGTTCCGTCCCGCCCGCGCAGGGCGCCGGTGAACGAGTTTGCCGTGGTCCCCGTGTAATCGATCAGTTCGCGATCGATCATGATGCGGCCGAACGGCGCGTAGTTCACCGTCGACACCACGGGAATCGTCGTCTGCCCGCTCGTAATCCCTCCTGCGGGGATCGTCGTGGCCGCGGCGGAATAGAACGGCGACCCGGCCTCGATGTTGAGTTGGAACTGTCCCGGGTTCAACGATGTCGCCGCGCCGGGAAGCCCCGCACACGTCGTCCGCGGCGCAAGGGTCGGACCAAGGAGGTAGCTGATCGCCCGTTCCAGCCCCGCCTCGGCGACGTAGAACGCCTGAGTGGACTGTATCTCGTTCAGCGAACCGATGTTCTGGGTCGATACCAGGGAGACCACGATGAGGCCGAAAAAGCCGACGACCACGATCAGAAAGATCGCGGCCAAGAGCGATGCGCCGCGCTGCGTTTCCTTCGTGTTCACCGTGGGCATCACGAAAAATTTCTGGGGTGGGCCCGGATTCGGAATGCCTGGCTCTCCCCGCCCGTTGTTAAAGTTAGATCCACCTGGATGACCCAGATCTGCGCCGCCGATCCCGCCGGTGTCCCGTCTTGTTGAAAATACAAAAAGTCGAGCGCCGCCGTAGTGGCCGAGGCCACGGGGGTGCCGTTCCGCGTGACGCTTCCCCCGCCGGAGGTATAGGTGATGGGGTTGCCGTCGAGGTCCACGAAGCTCAGCGTCGGGGCCGTCATGGTCGGAATGTCCGCCGCCGTCCGGGTGCGAATCGTCCGAATCTCCCGCACCATGCGCTCGATCGCCAGCCGCCCGTCATTGGTGAGACTCGCCCTGACGTCCTCGGCGATAAAGCCGTTCAATCCCTGCAAAATGAGG
>MHEO01000002.1:0-149 GCA_001803875.1 Nitrospirae bacterium RIFCSPHIGHO2_01_FULL_66_17
CACATTAAATTCTGACCGGGAGTGTCTCAAAGTTGTTGACACGTTCCGAGCTGCGGGGAATACGCTCGCAATGCACTTCCAGGAATGTGATGACGTTTTTTAATACGGCAAAGGTACATCTGCGCAGTAAACCTTATTTTGAGGTTCCC
>MHEO01000002.1:228-4828 GCA_001803875.1 Nitrospirae bacterium RIFCSPHIGHO2_01_FULL_66_17
ATCCCCTTCGCGCGGCGGCGATGCCGTAGTGCAGGACCTGAAAGTGGCTGGTGTGGTGGGCGTCGGAGTCGATGACGAGTTTGACCCCGGCCTCGACGGCCTTGCGCACGTGCTCGTCCTTCAAGTCCAGGCGGTCGGGGTAGGCGTCGATTTCCAGAATCGTGCCGGTGCGCTTGGCGACTTTGATGACCTCGTCGATGTCGAGGTCGCACGCCTCGCGCTTGTTGACGAGGCGGGCGGTGGGGTGGAAGAGGATGTCGGCGTGGGGATTCTCCATTGCGCGGAGCACGCGGCGGGTCTGCTCCTCGCGCGGCAGGGTGAAGTGGGAGTGCACGGCCACGCCCACCACGTCGAGCATCGCGAGCGTGGCGTCGTCGATGTCGAGCGTGCCGTCCTTGTTGATGTTGACCTCGGCGCCCTTGAGGATGCGAATGCCGGGCTTCTTGGCGTTGAGGGCGTCGATCGCGGCCATCTGCTTGCGCAGCTTTTTCTCGTCCGAGCCGTGGGTCATCGCGAGGCTCTTGGTGTGATCGGTGATCGCGATGTACTCCAGTCCCACGCGACGGGCCTCGGCAGCCATCTCCTCGATCGTGTGTGCGCCATCGGTCCAGCTCGTCTGCGTCTGCAGATCGCCACGCAGGTCGTCGTAGCCGATCAGATCCGGCAAGGTCCCCGCCAGCGCGGCCTCGACCTCGCCCGCGTCCTCGCGCAGCTCGGGCGGGATGTAGGACAGGCCCAGCGCGGCGTACACCTCCTCCTCGGTCCGCCCCGCGATCGACCGCTCGCCGCGAAACAGGCCGTACTCGGACAGCTTGAGGTCCTTGGTCTGGGCGAGCTTGCGGAGCGCGATGTTGTGCGCCTTGCTCCCGGTGAAGTACATCAACGCCGCGCCGAAGCTCTCCGGGGGCACGACGCGAACGTCGACGTCCATCCCCGTGGCGAGTTTTACGCTGGTCTTGGTGGAGCCCTTGGCGTGGACGTGGACCACCTCGGGCATCGCCACCAGAAAATCCATCACGCGCTCGGGGTGGGTCGAGACGACCAGCAGGTCGCCGTCGCCGATCGTCTCCTTCCGCCGCCGGATCGAGCCCGCGACCGCGACCTGCCTGACCCCCGCGATCTTCTTGAGCCTGGCCTCGAGGTCGAGCGCGATCGGCAGCGCCTCCCCGAGCGTGATCCGCCCGCCGCTCTGCTTGAGGAACGCGATGCCCTTGAGGATCTTCTGCTCGCTCTTCTCCCCGAAGTGCGGCAGCGCCCGCACCTTGCCGGCCTTCGCTGCCGCTTCCAGGTCCCCGACGGTTTTCACGCCGAGTTGCTCGTACAGCGTCTTGACCATCTTGGGGCCGAGGCCCTCGATCGCGGTGAGCGCGGTGACGTCCACCGGCGTCTTCCGGCGCAGGTCATCGTAGTACGGCAGGCGCCCGGTCTCGATCAGCGCAACGATCTTTTCGGCCGTGCTCTTGCCGACCCCCGGGATCTCGGCGATCGCTTTGAGACCGCCGCGGCGATGGACCTCGGCCAGCGGTTCGTCGAGGGCCTCGATCGCGTAGGCGATCTTTTCATACGCGCGCGGTTTGAACGGCACGCCCTCCATGTCGAGAAAGACGGAAATCTCGCGCATGATCCGGGCGATCTCGGTGTTCGTCATGGCGGACCTCTCGGCGCGTGACGCGGGAATCAGCGGTCGAGCACGGGGCGGGTTGCGTCGCGCGCGGGGTCGCCCGCGGGCAGGACGTCGCAGACCCAGTCGCCCTTCTTCCACGCGGGCACGGGCGTCTCGCGCGCCGCCCTCGGCACGAACCGCGAGCGTTCGACCAGTTTCATCTTGTGGATGTAACGCGGGCAGTTCGGGAAAATTTCCCGCGCGCGGACCCGCACGATGAACTGCGCCTCCGGATGTTCGGCCATCAGCGGGTCCCGGCGGTCGATCGTGGCCTCGCCGTTGAGCCGCATCCGGCGCTGGGTCTCGAAGTCGATGAACAGGAGGCCGGCCTCGGTCGTGGCGAGCAGGTTGCCCATCGACAGATACATCCCGTTGCCGTCGTAGTTGGGGAACGCGATCGTGCGGTCGTCGACCACGCGTACGAAGCCGGGCTCTCCCCCCTTGTACGAGCAGTTGGCGCGGCCGCGCGGGTCGACCGTCGCCAGGAAGAACATGTCCGCGCGCTCGATGACGGCGCGGTCCTCCGGCGTGATCGTGTCATGCACGATCTCCTCGTCGAGCCGCCCCGCGAGGCGCCGGGTGTCGAACTCCTCCTGCAACCGCCGATGACCGTCCTGGTAGATGTCCGACATGGAACCCTCCCGTTGGTGTCGACTGTCCTCTGTGATAATACGAACCGGTCCCGGTTTGCAATCGCCTCAGCCGGCGTCGACGAACCGATCCCTGATGTCGGCCGAGGGCACGAGGCAGGCGTCCCTCTTCCCAAACCAGCGATAGCGATGCCGGGCGACGATCCGATAGACGAGATCCCGAATGGGCGCGGGGACCAGAATGAACCCGTAGAGCAGCGGCCACGGCCCGTCGAGTTCCCTGGCCACCTTCAGCACGGCGGTCGATCGGGTGTCGTGGCCGTCCTCGGTGATCAGGACGAAGGTCTGAAACGCATCTTGGGGCAATCGATACCGCGCGAGCAGCATCCGGCCGAGGGGCGACTGCAGCGCGGCGAAGTGGAACCGCTTGCGCGGGTCGCGCCGGATGACGGAGATCACCGACGCCGTGCAGAGCGGGCACACGCCGTCGTAGAGGATGAGCGGGGTGGGGAACGGGGTGTCGGCCAAGATGTCCTCGCTGGAACGTGCCTTGAATTTCCTCGTCAAGCCGGGCATCATCCTACCACCTCGGCGTTGCGGAAGTCCGCCGAGGACGAGGAACCAGGTCGGTGAACCAGCGAGGGCTCGATGCCTGACACGTCTTCTGTTGACTACTTGATCGTGGGCGGCGGGATCGCCGGGACGACGGCGGCCGACGGTATTCGAAAGAAGGCGGACGGCCGCGTGATGATCGTCACGGACGAGCCGCATCCGTTGTACTCCCGGGTCCGCCTGCCGGACTATGTCGCGGGTCAGATTCCCCGCGAGCGCGTCTTCATGAAGGACGAGGGCTGGTACCGCGAGCGAAACATTCAACTCGTCCGCGAACGATCGGTCGTCCGGCTGTCGCCCGCCGACCGATCCGTGCAGTTGAGCGACGGCTCGACCGTCCGCTACGGCACGCTCCTCTTGGCGATGGGCGGGGCCGCGCGGCGGCTTTCGTGCGAGGGCGCCGACTGGAGCGGCGTGCACTACCTGCGGACGATCGACGACGCGGACCGGATCCGGGCCGCGATTCCGGCGTCCTCGCGCGCCGTCGTCATCGGCGGGGGGTTCATCGGGCTGGAGCTGGCGCGGTGCTTCGCCCAGCACGGCCGCGAGACCACGCTCGTCCTCATGGAACCCTGGTTCTGGCCCCACCTGCTGGATCAGGAATCCGGCGCGATGATCGAGCGCACGCTGCGGGACCACGGCATCGACGTGCGGTATTCGGAGCAACTGCAATCCATCCGGAACGACGGAAGCTTCGGGCATGCCGTCATGGCCGGCGGCCGCTCGTTTGCCTGCGACATCCTGGGCGTCGGGATCGGCATCAGCACGCTCCATCCGTTCGTGAAGGACGCCGGTCTGGACATCCGCAAAGGGATCGTCACCGACGAGCACTTTCGGGCCAGCGCGCCCTCCGTGTTCGCCGCGGGCGACGTGGCCGAGTTCTTCGACCTCACGCGCGGGCGGAGCAACCAGATCGGTAACTGGTCGAACGCCATGGAGCAGGGGAAGGTCGCGGGGTTGAACATGGCGGGCGAGCAGACGCCGTACCGGTTCGTCAGCAACTACGTGATCACGGTGTTCGGGCTTGCGATCGGGTTCGCGGGCGATCCCACCGCGCAACCGGCCACGGAGATCATCAAGCGAGGCTCGCCCGAAAGCGGCAGCTACACCCGGATCTTTGTTCGTGACGGCGTCATCAATGGCGCCACGGTCCTCAACGCGCCGAAAGACAATGTCACGATCGGCCAACTCATCAAACAGGCAATCCGCGTCGATCACGCGCGGGCGCAACTGGCCGACCCGGCGTTCGACCTCAAGTCGCTGCTTCAGGCCAACGGGAATCCGTAGCGGTCCTCACATGAGCGCTCAGGGCCACACGCCCAAGGCCGATCGACCCGGCGCCTCGTCCCAGTTCGACTGGTGGATGGCCGCATTCAGCGGGTGGCTGCTCATCGGCCTCTATCTGGACGGTTGGGCGCATCGACACCTGCGCGATCTGGACACGTTCTTCACCCCGTGGCACGGTGTCCTCTATTCGGGGTTCTTCGCGGCCGCGGGATTCCTCGTTGTCGCCCTGTTCAGGAACCGGCGACAAGGCGTCGCGTGGTCGCGGGCGCTCCCGCAGGGCTACGGCCTTTCGCTGGTGGGCGTTGCGATCTTCATCGGTGGGGGCGTCGGCGATCTGATCTGGCACACCGTCCTCGGCGTCGAGGCCGACCTCGAAGCCCTGCTCAGCCCCACCCACCTGACCCTGGCCGTCGGCGGCGTCCTCGTCGGCTCGGGGCCGTTTCGAGCC
>MHEO01000002.1:4875-13533 GCA_001803875.1 Nitrospirae bacterium RIFCSPHIGHO2_01_FULL_66_17
TCTTCCTTTCGGTCCTCACCTTCTTTACCCAGTTCGCGCACCCCTTCGTCCACCTCTGGCCCGCGGGTGCTCCGCCGGATGGGCAGTTCTTCCCCCAGGCCCTCGGCCTTGTCGGCATCCTGCTGCAAACCGCCTTGTTGATGGGGGCGCTGTTGCTCGCCGCGAGTCGCTGGACGCTCCCGTTCGGCAGCCTGTGTCTGGTCCTGACGCTCAACTCCGCCTTGATGAGCGTGCTGGAGGCGCAGTACCATCTGATCGCCGTGGGGCTGCTCGGAGGACTCGCCGGTGACGTCTTGCTCAAGTGGCTGAAGCCGTCCGTCGCGTACCCCACGCGCGTCCGGCTGTTTGCCTGCGCCGTGCCGATGGTGCTCTACGGCCTGTACTTTGCGGTATTGGCGGTGACTTCGGGTGTCTGGTGGTCGATCCCATTCTGGAGCGGCGCGATCGTGCTGGCGGGAATCGTCGGCTGGTTGCTGAGCGTGTTGATGATCCCACCCCGTCGGCCGATCGAGGCATGACGCGAACGAGGATCACTCGGCATTAGCCGTGAGGCCAACCCGATCGGGAGCGTCAGCGGCGCGGTCAGCGCCCTGATCCCCCCGCCTTGTACGCCCGATACAGCGCCTCGGCCTCGCCCACCAGCGAGCGGTGGCGCGGCTCCCAGCCCAGCAGCCGTTCGGCCAGAACGCCGGAGACCTCCTGGTCCAGGGCCAGCGCGTCGGCGAACGGGCCCAGGTGCGCGCGGGCTTCATCCCGCGGTGTGGAGACGACCTTGCCCTGGTGGCCCGCGGCGCGGCTGAGCGCGCCCGCGATGACGCGCACGGTGAGCCGCGAGCTGTCGGTCGCGTTGAAGACGTGGCCGGCGGGCGCCTGCTCGACGCAGCGGACGTAGAGATCCGCTAGGTCGTCGCGGTGCACCAGTGCCCAGTGGTTGCTCCCCTCGCCGACGATGCGGATCGCCCCCTCCTTCTCGGCGGCGGCCCACATCGTGGCGGTGATCCCGCCCGAGCCGCCATACACCAGTCCGGGACGGATGATCCACGCGGTGATGCCCCGCGCCATCCCGTTGCCGATCATTTCCTCGACCGCGGGCCGCCACGCCACCATCGGGGTCGCGTTCGCCGTCGGGGCGGACTCATCGACCATCCGGCCGCCGGTGTCGCCCAGGGCCCAGACGCCGCTCGTATAGACGAACCGGCGCAGCCCGTCGGACTCGGCCACCGCGTCGAGCAGGACCGCGACGAGCCGCCGGTCGATCGCCCCCATCTCGGGGGACGGTTCCGCCGCCGCATGGATGACGGCGTCCGCCTTCTTCACGAACGGAACCAATCCGTCGGGCTCCGTGATGTCCCCCTTGACCGCCCTGGCCCCGAATCGCTCGATCAGGCCGGATGTGTCGAGGCGGCGCGTGAGCGCCGAGACGTCATGCCCCGCGCGGCAGAGCGCCGCGACGACTGCGTTGCCGATGTATCCCGTGCCGCCGGTAACAAAGACCTTCATGGAGGACCTCCTGGGAGCCTGTCCATGAATGGCCATCTGCGGCGTTGTCAGTCGGCCTTGCGTGCTCACGTACGACTCAGTACGCTCCGCGCGCAAGGCCTCCTTCCGCCTTGCATCTGGCCATCCCTGAACAGGCTCCAACACCCCAACACTCGGACACACTCCCAGAGTGTGCGCCGATCCGATCTCTTCACGATACGGAAACGGCGGCGACATTTCAACGTGGGCGGCCTCGATGGGTGGCGCGCGGCGGGTGCGTCAGGAGCCGTTCGTCGGCTGGATGGAGAAGGGAAAGGCGTCGAGGGTCGTGTTGCGGCACACGACCAGGACGTAGGTGTTGCGACGATCCGACCATTGGAGGACGTGACGGCCCGCGACGCCGGAGGACTGAAAGAGCACGTTCTTGAAGGTCTTGACGTCGGCGCCGGAGAACGGGACCTCTCGCGCGGACGTGACGAGCAGCGAAGCGTGGTTGCCCTCGACCAGGTACGCCAGGACAGCCGCCGGATCGCGGCCCCAGGTGATGTCGGCGCCGACCAGCCGGACGTCGTTCGCGCTCCTGACCGGGACGTGAATGGGATAGGGGAGCCGTTCCTCAAGCCAGCGCGTGACCGTGCGGATGTTGGCGCTCCTGAACTGCAGCCCGGCGGCGTTCTTCATGTAGCGCTGGTGCGCGGCGACGGCGACCTTGACCAGGTCGGGCACGTCCCGATGCGGGATGGCGAAGAACAGCGCCAGGATGGCGACGGCCGCAGCCATGCCCGGCGACGCGAGGCCCCGCCGGCGTCGCCGGGCCCCGAGGAGCCGATCCGTCTCCCGGGACAGCGCGTCCAACACGCCCTGTCGCACGCTCTCCGGCGCGGGGGGCGGGGTGGCGACGGGCCGGACGAAATTCTGAAACGCCTGTTCGGCGAGCAGGACCTCGCGGCAGGGCGCGCACTCCTGAAGATGCGCCTGGACGCGGAGCGATTCCTTGACGTCCAGCTCTCCGTCGAGGTGGGGGTGGATCAGCGTGCTGATTGTCGAGCAGTCGTACATCCGAGATCGCCCCTGATGCGAGCGGGAGCGCGATAAAAAAACCGGGCCCCCGATATGCCAATAATCTCCGACTACGATTATTGTCGCCTCGGCGGCCCGGCTGTCTTCGCGGTGCGGGAAGATCCGGTGCTTTGCGTCCTACCGTCGCCGGTAGTTTGCCCTGATGGAAGGTGTTTTGTGTCGTATGGTACGGTGTCGACCGTGGTGTTCGGCCCTCTACTCCACGTGGCGTTCGGAATGCTCTCTGATACCACGCGGGAACCGCCGACGTCAAGCGTCGCGGCGGCGCGGTCGAATCCTGCGATTGAAAGTGCATCGCGAGCTTCAATTTACAGAAATTCCGACCTCGGGTACTCTCTCTCCGTCTTTCGTCGGTCATCCGGTCAATCCACCACGGAGAGAGGAACAATGGCGAGGTCGTCGCGGGCGTCGGTGCGGTGCGGCATTATTCTGGCGGGGGGCGACGGCGAGCGGCTGCGGCCGTTCGTGCGGCGGCTGCGCGGCGACGACCTCCCCAAGCAGTACGTCGACTTTGCGGGCGCGGGGTCGCTGTTCGAGCACACCGTCCGCCGAGCGGAGACGCTCATCGCCCCGTCGCGGCTCTTCACGGTGGTGGGCCGGGACCACTTTGCCTACCCCGAGGTCTGGCGACAGCTCGCCGACCGGCCCGGGGGGCGGGTGGTCGCGCAGCCCCAGAACCGGGACACCGCGCCGGGCCTGCTGTTGCCGCTCGCGCACCTCTCCGCGCGGTATCCCGATGCGGTGGTGGCCGTGTTTCCGTCGGACCTCCACCTGGACGACGACGGAACCTTCATGGCGCACGTGGACCTCGCGTGCCGGGTGGTGGAGCGGCGGGGCTCGCACGTCGTGCTCCTGGGCGTCGAGCCAACGGGGCCGGACCCCGAGTACGGCTACATCCTGACGGGAGATTCCGCCTCCCACCCCGCCGTGACGGGGCTGCGGCACGTCAGGCGCTTGGTGGAGACGCCCGACGCGGGCCGCGCCGGGGACCTGGTCCGGCGGGGCGGGCTGTGGAACACGTTCGTCATGGTTTTCCGCGCCGAGACCCTGTGGGCGTTCGTGCGCGAGGCCGCGCCGGTCCTGTCCGGCGCGTTCGGGCGGATCCGGATGGCGGTCGGCACGACGGCGGAGCGGACCGTCACCGAGGAGGTCTACCGCCGGCTGCCCCCGATAAACTTCTCCCGCGCGCTGCTTCGTGCGCTCCCGTCGCGGGAGTTTCCCTGGCTGACGGTGCTCCCGGTCCGGGGCGTGACCTTCAGCGACTGCGGGGCGGAAGCACGGCTGCCGGCGGCAATGCGGCGCGCCGAGCCGCTCGCCCAGCCGCTCTGCGCTTGACGCCGCGCGGCTCGATGCCGCGGCGGTCTGGCGGCTTGACAGCAAACCCTCGCGTCTGATATGGCTCTGGCCGCCGTCGTCCCTCCGGGCGACGGCCCATCGTCACCGCACGGCCTCGACGGGAAAGGAGTCCCATGGCGCACAGGAGCCGGACCGCAACGTCACGAGGGCGTGTCAAGAAGGGTGCGCGAGACCGGCGAGCGGCTCCCGACGCTCCGCCGCACCCCAGCCGACGGCTGGACGCGTTTCCCGATCGCGTCGACATCCGAGACTGGTTTTATCAGCCGAGGCTGACCCCGCTGCCGGACCGCGTGGTGCACTGCGATCTGGTGCCCGCGATTCTCGATCAGGGCGCCGAGGGCGCGTGCACGGGGTTCGCGCTCGCCGCGGCGATCAATTTTCTGCTGCACACGCGCCGCATCCCGCGGCGCGTCAGCCCGCGCATGCTGTACGATCTGGCGCGGCGCTACGACGAGTGGCCGGGGGAGGATTACGAGGGCTCGTCGGCGCGGGGCGCGATGAAGGCGTGGGCGCGCCACGGGGTCTGCACGGAGCGGTCGTGGCCCTCGGATCGTCGCGGAGCCCATCACCTCACGCCCGAGATCGCCGTCGAGGCGCAGGGCACGCCCGGCGGCGCGTACTATCGCGTCCTGCACCGTCAGGTGCGGGACATGCATGCGGCGCTGGCCGAGGTGGGCGTGCTCTTCGCGACGCTCATGGT
Organism: Nitrospirae bacterium RIFCSPHIGHO2_01_FULL_66_17; assembly: GCA_001803875.1. Lineage (GTDB taxonomy): Bacteria > Nitrospirota > Nitrospiria > 2-01-FULL-66-17 > 2-01-FULL-66-17 > 2-01-FULL-66-17. Next base: position 9,491 of record MHEO01000002.1, read on the forward strand.
GCACGACGGCTGGGAGACGCCGGGGCCCGCGACGGTGGCGGTGACCTACCGGGCGGGGGGCGTGGTGCGCGAGCGGCGGTTCCCCGTGATCGCGCGCAAGGGGCGCGCGGACCGCGGGCACGCCGTCGCGATCGTCGGCTATACCGAACAGGGCTTCATCGTCCAGAACTCGTGGGGACGGGTCTGGGGCTCCGACGGGTTCGCCCTTCTGCCCTACGAGGACTACCTGCTCCACGCCGCCGACGTGTGGGCGGCGCAGCTCGGCGTGCCCGTCTCGGCGGATCTCTGGGCCGGAGGCGCGGCCGACACCACCGAGGGGCTCTCTCGCGCCCGCCAGGCGATTCCGCTGAGCGCGATCCGCCCCTACGTCATCGACGTGGGCAACAACGGCGAGTTGTCCTCATCGGGCGACTACTGGACGATGGAACAGGACCTCGTGCGGCTCTTCACCGACGTGATGCCCGCCGCCGCGAAGACCTGGTCGAAGCGCCGCGTGTTCCTCTACCTCCACGGCGGCCTGAACGACGAGCAGGCCGTGGCGCGCCGCATCGTCGCCTTCCGCGACGTGCTCCTGGCGAACGAGATCTACCCCCTCCACATCATGTGGGAGTCGGGGGCCATGGAATCCCTTATCGGCATGGTCCGCGACCTCTTCACCGACGTCGACGAGCGCGCGGGCGGGGTCGCCGACTGGATGAAGAGGCTCCGCGACGGCCTGCTCGACGCGAAGGACCGGACGGTCGAGTTGACCGTCGCCGCGCCCGGCGGCTCGCTGTGGCGGGAGATGAAGGAGAACGCCCGGCTGGCGTCGCAACACCCGGATCAGCGTGGGGGGATGCAACTCCTCGCGCGGTACGCGCGGGCCGCCGTGGGGCGATGGGACGAGCGGGAGAAAACACGCTGGGAGTTGCACGTGGTCGGGCACAGCGCGGGGAGCATCTTCGCGGCGCACGCCCTGCCCCACCTCCTCGCGCTGGGCATGCCGCTCAAGAGCCTGCAATTCATGGCCCCGGCGATCACCGTGGACCTGTTCAAGCGGCTCCTGCTGCCGGCCATCCGGAGCGGAGCGTGCCCGCGCCCCGGCGTGTTCGTACTCGGCGACGCCGCCGAGCGCGGCGACGCCGTGGGGCCCTACGGGAAATCGCTCCTGTACCTCGTGAGCCACGCGTTCGAGGGGCGGCGCGAAACCCCGATCCTGGGCATGCAGCGGTTTCTGGAGGGCGACGCGGAGTTGAGCCGGCTGTTCGGGCGGGCGACGGGCGGCCTGCCGGGCCTCGTGGTGGCCGGCGCGGGCGGCGCGCCCGGGAGCGCCTCGCGCAGCGCGACGCACGGCGGGTTCGACAACGACCCCGACACGCTCAACTCCGTGCTGCGCCGGGTGCTCGGGTCGGAACCCGCGCGGCCCTTCACGCCGCGCGATCTGCAGTATTGATCAGGTGCGACGGCGCGTCGGCAGCGTGCGGAGGTAGTGGACGACCTTCCAGGCGTCGTCCTCGGTGATGATCGAGGGGGAGTAGGAGAACATCCGGGTGCCGGGGCTGCCGTTGCGGATCACCCAGAACAGCTCGCCGTCGGTTCGCAGCTCGTGGAAGCGGGGAGTCGTGAAGTTCCGGGGGCGGGGGTTCAGTTCCAGCCCCGCCGGGCCGTCGCCGCGCCCGGACGCGCCGTGACAGGTGAAGCACGTGCCCTTGCTCTGGTAGATCCGCTCGCCCTCGAGGAGCACCTCGTCGCTGATGGGGAACGGGTTGGTCAGGTTCTTGGCCTCGCTCGGAGCGCGGGGGATGGTGATGTCCCGCTCGCCGGGCGGGCCGACCGGTTCGTCGGGGCCGACCATGAGGAGAAGGTAGATGGTGGCCGAAAAGACGACGAACACGACGAGCAACTGGAACACGGCGCGCGACACGGGCTACTCCTCCGGCGCGCGGATCAGGCCCTTCCAGATCGGCGGGCCCTCCGTTTCCCAGTTCTTCGTGGAGAGGAAGTTGATCCCGTGATACAGGTTGAGCTTGAACTTGCCGCCGCCGAACCGCTGGGTCAGAAAGCCCTTGACGTCGGCGACCTCGCACACGTCCAGCGCCCGGTACGTGTCCATCCAGTGGAACTGGACGACCATGCCGACCTTCTCCTGGGCGAGGACCTTCACGGTGGCGTCCTCGACGATCGCGGCCAGGGCTTCCTTCATCTCGTCGGGGGTGGGCAGGCCCTTCACCGCGGCGTGCGAGAATTTCTTGACGTGCTCCTTGTAGAGCTCCCACGTTAATCCGGTATAGAGCTTGTCGGTCTGGAGCATCGGGCGCGTCAGTCCTTGCGGACGCCGTGGCGGGGGTCGACCGGCATGGACGTCTGGCACTGCGGGCACTTCACGTAGACGATGTTGTCGAACAGGCCGATGCTGTAGTGGTGGCTGAAGAGGTCGTACGCGGCGCCGCACTTCTTGCACGTCGTGACGGTTTTCGCGACGAGATCGAGGACCAGCTTCCGGAGTTCGCTGACTTCCTCGCGGACGCGGTCGAGCGCCTCCCGGGTCTCGGTCAGCCGGTGCTCGACGGCCCGGACGGCGGTCGTCCCGAGACCGTCCTCCGCACCCGACAGGGCGTGTTCGCTGCTGTTCATGGCTCTCCTCATTCGGTACGGCAGCGCGTGATGATACACGGTTCGAGGGCCGGGGACAAGGTCCCGCCGGTCCATCCGCCGCGCCGCGCATTATAGCGCAAGCGGCCGGGGAATGGAAAGGCGGCTCGCCGGTCGAGGCGCGGTGTCGAGGCGCGGTGTCTTTTACGCGGACGCGGGATGTGGTATGCTAGGCATCGCGAGTCCGATCCGCGCCACCGGCGCGGATCGCAACCGATACCACATGGCCTTACAGATCGCGGAGCAAGACGCTCCATCTCTGAAGACGGCGGCTCCGGTCACCGGCGGTGACACGACGCCGGTCGCCCGGCCGCCGATCCGTGAGCGCGTCGTCTGGGCGGTGCTGCGGCTCATCCAGGCCGGCGTCGCGGCGATGCCCCTGCGTTGGGCCCTCTGGATCGGGCGCCGCATGGGCGATCTCGCGCACGCCGCCGTCTATCCGAGGACCCGCGTCGCGCTGTGCCAGATCGAGTGGGCGCTGGGGAACACGCTCACGCCTTCGGAGCGGCGCGCCGTCATCCGGGGCATGTATCGACAGTTCGGGCAGGGAGTGGTGGAGTTCCTGCGGCTCCCGCGGATGGTCGAGGCGGGCCGGCTCGATGAGCTGGTCACGGTCGAGGGCGAGGCATTTCTGCGCGAAGCGCACGCGCAGGGCCGGGGCGTCTTGATCCTGACCGCGCACTATGGCAACTTTGAGCTGTTGGCGACGTTCTTCGCGGCGCGCGGCTACCGCGCCAACCTCGTGACGCGCCGGTTGCGCAACGGCGTGCTGGACCGCTTCTGGGCGGAGCAACGCCGTCGCCTCAACATCCGCGCGATTTTCAAGGAGGCCTCGCTGAAAGAGGTGATTGGGCGGCTCCGGCGGAACGAGGCGATCGGGTACGTCCTGGATCAGAACATGGGCATCGACCAGGGCGTCTTCGTCGAATTTTTCGGACGGCCCGCGTGCACGCTCAGCGCGGTCGCGGTGCTGGCCAAGCGGTTCGGCAGCCCGGTCGTGCCGGTGTTCATCACGCGCGATCCCGTCGACCCCACGCGCCACCGGATCGTGTTCGAGCGGCCGCTGGCGTTCGAGAGCCGCGGCGCCCAGGGCGCGAGGGGGGACGACGCCGACGTCGTCGAGCAGACGCAGCGGTACACCGCCGTGATCGAGCGCCGGGTCCGCGAGCGTCCCGATCACTGGATCTGGATTCACCGTCGATGGAAGACGCGTCCTCCGGGGGAGGCGCAGGGTGGAGATGGCGTCAACAAGCTTGGAAGGGAGGGGGCGTCATGATCGTTGAAAAGCGCACGGCGCGTCGGGTGACACTCACCGGTACGACGCTGGTTATTCCTGGGTCGGGGGGGCGGGCGCTCACGGCCGTGGTCACCAACGTGAGCGCGACCGGGGCGGGCTTACGCGTGCCCGAGGC
>MHEO01000002.1:13565-19208 GCA_001803875.1 Nitrospirae bacterium RIFCSPHIGHO2_01_FULL_66_17
GTCGCCTGGCTGGCACCGTCTCCGAAGGGATTTCTGATCGGGATCACATGGGATCAGACGATCGATCCCGAGACGCATCCCGCGCTCGCGGCCTACGTGGATCCGCGCCCGCCGGCCAAGTCCGAGCGATCGGATCGCACGCCGGCGCCGCCTCGACGCCGGGCTGCGCGGTCGCGCCGGTGACGAACGCCCGCCTACCGGCGGCAGACCAGCAGTTTTTCGCCCTGCGCGAATGCCACGTGGATTTTGTTGCCGGGGAGGAGATGGGTGACGACGCCCCGCCCGAACGTGGTGTGCTCGATCACGTCGTGTTCCTTAAACGCCCCTGACAGGCTGTACGGAAGGCCTTTCTGGCTGGCCGTCATGGCGAGCAACTTTTCGTACGTCGCTTCCTGGGCGATCTGCGCCGCGGGTTTTCGAGGCGTCTTGGGTTTGATCGGACGCGCGGGGTCGAGGTATCGATGAATCGTCCCGCAGGTGTTGCATTTGACCTTGGCGACGCGCTGCTTGACCTTGGAGACGACCGTGTGCGCGAGCGCCTGCTTGCACTTGGTGCACGAGGAGACGATTTCCTCCATCACCGCTGCGGTTCCGTTCTGTTCAGCTACCATACCCGTCCTTTCGCGAAAGGTCTCATCCTTCTCAAGCAACTCTGCATCATACTGGTTTTCGGAGGCGAAAGTCAATGTTAACGCCCGCCGAGTGTGAGGCGCTGGCCGCCGCGAGCGGCGATCCGGCGCGGCTCCGCGAGCTGATCGCGGCGCGCCGCGAGGCCATCCGCCTGGAGCACGCGCGGCATCGGTGCGGAGGCGAGACGGTGGCGGCGTTGACCGCGCTCATGGACGCGGTGCTCCGCGCGCTGTATCGGCGGGTGGTCGTCGCCGGCGACGCGCTGGATCGGCCGGGGTCGGGGTGCGCCGTGGTGGCCGTGGGCGGGTACGGCCGGGGCGAGCTGTTTCCCGCGTCCGACATCGACCTCATGTTTCTCCACGATCCGGCGGCGCGCGGTGAGGGGCTGGCGGTGAGCAAGGGGCTGCTCCATCCCCTGTGGGATCTGGGGTACACCGTCGGACACAGCCTGCGCCGCATCCGTGATTGCCTGGAACTCGGCCGCCGCGACGCGACGATTCGAACGGCGCTCATGGAGGCGCGCTGGCTGGCCGGAGATCGGACGCTGTACGAGACGTTCGAGCGGGCGTTCGGCGCGCAGTTGCGCAAGGAGTCCCGTTCCTACCTCGCGCAGAAACTCGCCGAGCGGCAGGGCGGCCACGACCGCTACGGTTCCACCGTCTACCTGCTGGAGCCCGACATCAAGAAGAGCAAGGGCGGGTTGCGGGACCTCCACTACGTGGCCTGGCTCGGGCGCGCGTGCTACGGAGCGAAGTCGCTGGACGAGCTGGCCGCTCGCGGCCTCCTGACCGCCTCCGAGTTCCGCGATCTCACCGAGGCGCGGGAGTTTCTGGGGGTGATTCGCAACGAGATGCACTTTCACGCCGGCAAGGCGGGGGACGTCCTGACGTTCGACGAGCAGGTCCGCCTGGCCCGGTTCTTCGGGTACGAGGATCGCCCGCACCTGCTCGGGGTCGAGCGGTTCATGCAGCAGTACTACCGTCTCTCCACGGCGTTGCACGAAACCAGCGAGCGTTTCATCCGGCGGTTGCAGCGTCCGACCATGTGGCGGCGGCTCACGACGGCCGTCACGGCCCGTGACGTCGAGAAGGTGTTCGTGGTCACACGGGACGCGGTGTCGGTCCCCGAGCGTCACCGCGCCGCCTTTCTCGTGGATCCCGGCGCGGTGCTGACGCTCTTCGCCGTGGCGCAGGCGCAGGGGCGCCCCATCGCGGAATCGGCGCTGGACCTGGCGCACCACGCCCTATCGGGCGGGCCGTCGCCATGGCTCGCGGCGCCCGAGGCGCAGCGGCGGTTCTTTCAACTGTTCGCGAGCCCGGGAATCGGACGCACGTTGGACATGATGCACCGGGTGGGCCTCCTCGAGCAGATCCTTCCGGAATTTGCGAGCGCCAAGGGGTTGATGCAGTTCAACCAGTACCACAAGTACACCGTCGACGTGCACAGCATCCGCGCCGTGCAGGCGGCGTGCGACCTGGCGGGAGGGGCCGGGCGGATCGCCGGCGCCTATCGGGGGATCCAGCGGAAGGATATCCTGCATCTGGCGCTCCTGCTTCACGACATCGGGAAGGGCAAGGGCGGCGATCACAGCCTGATCGGAGAGGACATTGCCGCTCGGGTGGCGGATCGGCTGGCGCTCGACCCGCACGAACGCCACCTGTTGACGTTTCTCGTCCGCCATCATCTCCTCATGTCGCACATCGCGTTTCGCCGGGACCTCAGCGACGAGAAGGTGTTGGTGCGGTTTGCGCGCCAGGTGGGGCAACCGGATTTGCTCCGGAAGTTCCTCGTGTTCACCTACGCGGACATCCAGGCCGTCGGACCCGGGACGTGGACCGCGTGGAAGGAAGACCTCCTGGTCGATCTGTACGCCAGAGCCATGGATGCCGTGGCGGGCGCCCGCGCGGTGGGGGACGAGGCGGCCCGTTCGGCGGCGGCCGCGGCAGCGGTGCGCGCGCAGGCGGGAGACCGGTTCCCCGCGCTGTGGCTGGATCGGCAATTCGATGCCATGCCCGTTCGGTATCTCCTCGTCACCCCGCCGGACCAGATCATCGAGCATCTCGAACTCGTCCATCGGTTGCCGCCCGACGGGGTGTTGGTCGAGTCGCGGTGGGTGGCCGATCAACAGACCACGGAATTGACCGTGGCGACGTTCGACGCCATCATCCCCGGCCTCTTTTCCAAATTGGCCGGGGCGCTCGCGGCCCTGGGGTTCCAGATCTTGAGCGCCCAGGTGTTCACCCGCCTCGACGGCGTCGTCATCGACACGTTTCACGTGCAGGATCCCGATTACGTCGGGCGGCCGCCGCACGAGCGCACGACCGAGCTGAGACGGACGCTGGCCTCGGTGGTGACCGGTCACCACCGGGTCGAGGACCTGTTCGCGCGCGGCGCCAGGCTGCCGCGCCTGCGCGCCCTGCCCCACGGTCTGGAACCCACCCAGGTCGAGGTCGACAACGAGACGTCGGACGACTTTACGATCATCGACGTGTTCGCGGCGGACGCGCAGGGCCTTCTCTACGTCATCACGCGGACCCTGTTCGAGCTCGGCCTGTCGATTTATTCGTCCAAGATCTCCACCCGGCTCGACCAGATCGTCGACGTGTTTTACGTGCAGGATGCGAAGGGCGGCAAGATCATCGACCCCGATCGCATCCACGAGATCAAGGAATCGCTGATCGCCGCGGTGGATCGCTACGTGGATCAGTCGTCGGGGTGGTCCGAGGCGGAGGCCCGGATCGCCTCTCCCACGTGATGCGATGCTGAGGCCGTTTCATCCGGAGACGGTGAGGTATAAAAACAGCCCAGCCCCCGACGGGGGCTGGGCTGGATTGACGGCATGCGTACCGTCGGACGCGTTCAGGCGGCCTTGCGGTGGCCGGATTTGTGTTCTTTCTTGCGTTTCCCGCCCATCCCAGGCGGCTCGAGCTGAAACAGTTCGTATCCAAAGTAGGCGACCCAGGCGATGCCTCCCGCGATCGCCGCGAATGCCAACGCTGCCAGCCCCAAATCGTCCATGTCCGTCCCTCCCTCCGTGCGACGCCCTTGTCGGTGCGTCGGGTGAATGTGGAAAGCTATCAACCAGTGAAAGCAAAAAAAAGGCCATACCGCGCGATCGGGGAATGTGCAAAGAATCAACGGATCAGGTCTCTTGGGATTGCCGATGGGATTCGGCGAATTGGCCGAAAATTGCCAGAGTGGGTAATGCGGGGAAGCCGCGAGGGGACCAGGGGAGCGGGTCGTGCGAATGAGGTTTCATAGTGTGGCGCTGGTGGTCGGCCTGGCGCTTGGGGGCCAGCCTCACGGGTGCGAGGACGCCGGGAGGATGGTGGAGCCGTTTCGGTACTTGACCCTGGAGGAGGGCTATCAGCCGCCCTCCCCCGGCGAGGTCACCCTGTATCAGACCAATGGCCCCGTCGGCGGGGGCAGCATCCAGGCATTGGCGGAAGGAGCCGACGGGATCGTGTACGCGGGCACATTCGGGGACGGCGTCTACGCCAAGCGGCGCGGCGACGATCGGTGGCGTCCCGCCGAGGAAGGCCCCGCGGATCGCTTTCTGATGACGTTCGCTGAGATGCCGGACGGCGTGATGTTCGCCGGTTCAATCCGGGGCGGAATCCACCGGAGCGATGACGGCGGCCGCCGATGGGTGGCCGGCAACGACGGCCTGGAGAACACCCAGGTATCGGCGATCATTCGGGACCCCCGTTCGGGGACGCTGTATGCCGGGACGGGGGCGGGCGTGTTCAAGAGCGAGGATCATGGGCGCCGGTGGGCTGCCGCGAATCACGGCATGGACATGACGCTGGTGCGTTCGCTCGCGCTGGGACCCGACGGGACGGTGTACGCGGGGACGGGGGGATCCGGATTGTTCGCGAGTCGCGACGGGGGTGCGACGTGGCGTGCGATGAACGAGGGGCTCAAGGACGAGGCGGGGTTGCGCGAAAATTTCATCCGCGTTCTCATCGTCGGCCCGTCCGGCGCTCTGTACGCAGGCAGTTTCGGCGGCGGGGTCTTTAAGACAACGGACCAGGGTGCTCATTGGATTCCCGTCAACGACGGCCTCGGCAACCTGTCGATTCGCGGGTTGGTCATCGTTCCGGAGGCGATCTACGTCGGGACGGGCGATGGCGTGTTTCGCAGCTCGGACGCGGGCGAACGGTGGGAATCGATCAGTCAGGGGATGCCCGATACGAACGTGCAGAGCCTGTTGCTGGGGAGCAACGGGGTCCTGTACGCCGGAACCGGGAGCGGGGTGATGGAACGCGCGCCGGGCGGGGCGTGGCGCGTTTCGGATCGAGGGATGTTATTCCCGTCCGTGCGGGCGCTGCTGGTCGACCCGAGCCGCGGGCTCTTTGCGGGGACGCAGGGTTCCGGGCTCTTCCGCAGCAAGGATGCGGGTGAGACCTGGGTTCCGTTCAACGACGGCATTCCGTCCCGGACGATTCGGGCTCTCGTCCGGGACGCAAAAGGCGCACAACACGCCGCGACGCCGGATGGGATTTACCGGGCGGACTGGGACCTCAGTCGGTGGGTGTCGGAAAGCGAAGGACTCCATGGTGTGCCCGCCGCGTTGATGGCCGGTCCGGATCGACTCTACGCCGCGACCTCGATGGGCCTTTTCGAGCGCGCGATGGGGGCGGAGACATGGTCCCGCGCGGTGCTTGGCAATGAGGCGCGCGGCGTTCAGGCGCTGGCTGCCGATACGGCTGGCACCGTGTACGCGGCGTCCGATGCGGGGATCGTCCGGCGGACGGCAGAGCGGTGGGAGCCGATCCGTGCTCGTCCGACGGATGGGCCGCTTATCGGATTGGCGGCGGGGCGGAGCGTGTATGCGTGGACGGCGGCGGCAGTCTTTCGGTTGGTCGACGATGCCGGGAACCGTCGATGGGACGACGTCGGCGCCGGCTTGCCGAAGGGTGCGCAGATCGCTTCTGTGGCCGTAGAGACGATCGATGCGCGGGATTTCCTGCTGGTCGCGACGACAAGAGGCTTGTGGTGGAGCGGCGACGG
>MHEO01000002.1:19244-21789 GCA_001803875.1 Nitrospirae bacterium RIFCSPHIGHO2_01_FULL_66_17
CGTCTCTCCGGCGTGCCGTTTCACATCGTGCTGGCCGACCGCTCGGGGCTGGTGGTGGCCGGGTCGGACGAGCACGGGGTGTTCGTCGGAGTGAACGTGGCGTCGAAGACCAACAAGGGGTTCGGGGTGTTTTAGCGCGAGCGCCTCAAAAGTGGAACCGCACTCCCACCAGCACGTTGTGCCCGCCCAGGTCGATCTGGGTTTTTGCGGCCTCCTTCCCGAATCTCACGCGGGCGCGCGCGTATTTCTCTTCGATCAGAAAGCCGACCTGTTCGCTCAACAGGTATTCGGCGCCGATCAACGTGTGATAGCCCAGGGTGTAGCTGGCGATCTCCTCGCTGTCGGTACGGCTGTCGAATCGGAGGACGAGGCCGTAGCGGCCCACCCCCGCCCCGGCGTAGACCAGCCAGGACTCCGGTCTTTTCGCCCCCCAGATCGTGTACACCGGCGTGACGGTGGCGTACCAGGTCAGGATCGACTGTTGGAAGTTCTCAAGCGGCGTGTACTTTCGGAAATAGCCGTTGAGCAGGGAGACGTTCACGCCCCAGCGGGGCGTCCACTGGTGGGTGTAGTCCAGGACTTCGAGACTTTGGCCGCGAAACTCCGAGGTCCCCCCTATTTCGTTCGGCTGAGAAAAGTCAGAGAAATAGCTGCTCGTGGGATACACGTGGTAGCCGAGCTTGAAGGCCAGCGCGTGGGGCCGCTCGACTGCGGCGTGAACGGGAGACACCGCGAGCAGGGCCAGGGCGAGCGCGCCCAGCCGGCGGCCTATTTGAGCCCTGCGATTCGCGACCACGTGGTCCCGCCGTCGGCGCTTTTGAACAGGCCCCTCTGCGTTCCGGCATAGACCACGCCCGGGTTGGACGGGTCGACGGCCAGCGCGCGGACCACCCGCGGGTTCGGGACGGCGGTCACCGCCGTCCATGTTGCGCCTCCGTCCCGGCTGAGAAAGACGCCGTTCTCGCCGCCCGCGTAGAGCCGCGCCCGCTCCTTGGGATCGCGCTGCAGCGCGGTCATGAACGGGGTCCGGGGACCGGTGGCCCGGTGCTCCCACGTCGTGCCGCCGTTGCGACTTTGGAACATGCCCTTGCCGGTGGCGATCGTCAGGTGGTCGGGTTCCTGCGGATCGATCGAGATTGCATTCACCCCCAGCGCCATGGCGGTTCCCACATCCCCGGCAATCAATCCCTGGTTGATCCTGTCCCAGTGCGCCCCGCGGTCGTGGCTTCTGTACATGCCCCCGCTGGTCCCGGCGTACATCGTGTCCGGTGAGCGGGGGTCGAACGCGATCGCCACGGTGTAGACGCTCTCCATGCCATGAACCGTTTCTTCCCAGGATTCGCCGCCGTTGTCGCTGCGATACGGGCCGACGGTGGTCGCCGCGTAAATGATCCGGGGATCGGGTGGATAGGTCGCAAAGGCATTGACCACCGAGACGTGCTCTTTCATCCCGACGTTGGCGGGGCGCCATCGCTGGCCCCCGTCCGCGCTCTTGAAGACCGCGTTCGCGAACGTGCCGACGTAGACCGTCGACGGCGCCGTGGGGTCGATCGCGAACGCCAGGACCTGGGAGTGTTCCAGTCCCTCGCTGACCGGCGACCAGGTCGAACCCCCGTCCCGCGTTTTGAGGACGCCGTGGCTGGCGGAGACGTACACGATGCGGGGATTGGCGGGATGGACCGCGACCGCGAACACGGTGGGCTCACCCCGGGTGCAGCCCACCGTGACCGCCCACAGGGTGAGCGCAACGAGAAGACGTGCCATATGGATGACGCAGCCTATCACACCGCGCGAGGATGCCGCAAGCCGGCCCTCGCGCGTCGGAAGGGGGCGCCGGAGCAGGGGCCAATCGTGCGCCGGGCCACATTCTGCTTGTAAAAGGCTCGTCGGCGCAGTATAATACGACGTTTTGCAACGGTGAGCAATCGATTTATGCTTGATTTTTCAACGAGATTAGAAAGGGGAGCCGGTGAAGACTGACATCCATCCGACGTATCAAGAGGCCACGATCTCGTGCGCGTGCGGCAGCGTGCTGAGGACCCGATCCACGGTGAAAGACATTCGCGTGGAAATCTGCGCGGCCTGCCACCCGTTCTTTACCGGGACGCAGAAGATCGTGGACACCGAGGGACGCGTGGAGCGATTCCGGAAGAAGTACGCCACGAAATGACGAATCCACGTCCCGGGCGCATGACCGGCCGCGCCCGTCTGCGGAGGATGGACCGATCGTGATCGGCCGTACGCCATGCCGTCCGTGACCGACAAGTCGAATCCGTTGATCTCCAAGCTCGACGCGCTGGCGGAGCGCTGTGCGGAACTGGAGCGCCAGCTCGGCGACCCGGCGGTGGTCGCAGATCCCCAGGCGTTGCAGCGCCTCGCCAGGGAACGGGCGGCCATCGCCGACGTCGTCGGGCAGTACGCCGCGTACCAGGCGCTCCTGGATGAGATCGAGCACGCGGAGCGCCTGGCGGCCGATCCGCAGGCCGATCCAGGGCTTCGCGCGATGGCGGACGACGAGGTCCGCGTGCTGGAGGGGCGGCGGGGC
>MHEO01000002.1:21902-35326 GCA_001803875.1 Nitrospirae bacterium RIFCSPHIGHO2_01_FULL_66_17
GGGGATCGGGGGGATGAAGGAGGCCATCGTCCTGATCGAAGGCCAGGGGGCGTTCAGCCGCCTCAAGTTTGAAAGCGGCGTTCACCGGGTGCAGCGGGTGCCGGTGACGGAGGCGGGCGGGCGGATCCACACCTCGACCGTGACCGTGGCGGTGATTCCCGAGGCGGACGAGGTGGAGTACGACATCGATTCCAAGGATCTTCGCATCGACACCTTTTGCGCCTCCGGGCCCGGGGGGCAGAGCGTCAACACGACGTATTCGGCGGTCCGCATCACGCACGTCCCCACGGGGACGGTCGTCAGTTGTCAGGACGAGCGATCGCAGTTGAAGAATCGGGTCAAGGCGCTCCGCATCCTGCGGTCGCGGCTGGTCGAGGCGGAGCGGGAGCGCCGGGAGGCGGAGATCGCCAAGGACCGCAAGGCCCAGGTCGGGACCGGCGAGCGCAGCGAAAAGATCCGCACGTACAACTTTCCCCAGAACCGGGTGACCGATCATCGGATCGGCCTGACCCTGCACAAGCTGGATCGGGTGCTGCAGGGCGATCTCGACGAGTTGATCAATGCGCTCCAAGCCTGGACGCAGGCCGATCAGCTTCAGCGGACATGACGCCGGCGCCGCGCACGAGGATGCAGGGCGCGCTCTGGGGCGCGCGCCGTCTGGACCGAGCCGGCGTCGCGGCGCCCCGCGCGGAAGCCGAGGGCTTGCTGGCCCACGTCCTCTCTCAACCGAAGCACGCGTGCTACCTCGAACCCGACGCGCCGCTGACGGCGGACGAGACCGCGCGGCTGCGCTCGCTGGTCGCGCGGCGCGCCGACGGCGTTCCCCTGCAATACCTGACGGGGACCGAGACGTTCCGCGGGCTGGAATTGGAGGTGACGCCCGACGTCTTGATTCCCCGGCCCGAGACGGAAGGGGTGGTCGATGCCGCCCTCCGGGTGCTGGCCGAACGCCGGCCCGCCGGCCCGCCGGTTAAACGGCATCAACAGGCGGCCGTTGAACGGCATCAACAGGCGGCCGCGGTGGTGGCCGACATCGGGACGGGCAGCGGCTGCCTCGCGCTCGCGCTCGCGCGGGTTCGACCGGACGTCGTGGTGTACGCGACCGACTGCTCTGCGGCCGCGCTGGCGGTGGCCGAGCGCAACGCCCGACGACTGGGTCTGGCCGACCGCGTGACGTTTCTCTGCGGGGACCTGTTCGAGCCCCTCGCGCGCGCGGGGGTGCGGGTCGACCTCGTCGTGTCGAACCCGCCCTACGTGGCCGACGAGCACCTGCCGACGTTGCAGATCGAAGTCCGCCACGAACCGGAGTCGGCGCTGCGCGGGGGTGTCGACGGTCTCCATTTCTACCGGCGGATCGTCGCGGAGGCCGGGAGCGTCCTGGCGGCGTGCGCGGGAATCGTCGTGGAACTCGGCTACGGGCAGGCCGACGCGGTCGGGGCGCTGGCGCGGGGCGCGGGGTTCGACGTCGCGCGGATCGACCCTGACTTCCAGCGGATTCCGCGGGTGATGACGCTGGCCGCGCCGCGGCCGCTTATCGATGCCGTTCAACGCGCGGATGGGAACCGCCGCGGCCGCGTATTGGTGCCGTTCAACTGATGGATCGTATCGTCATTCAGGGCGGGCGACGGCTTGCGGGGGAGGTGCCGATCAGCGGCGCGAAAAACGCGGCCCTGCCGCTCCTGGCCTCGACGCTGCTCAGCCGGGACGAGTGCGTGATCTCCAACGTGCCGCGTTTGCAGGACGTGACCACGATCCTCAAGCTGCTCCGGCACCTGGGCGCCGCGGTCCGCGAGGAGGGAAACGGGGTCGTGGGCGTGGCCGCGCCGTCGCTCGGCGCGACGGACGCGCCGTACGAGATGGTGAAGACGATGCGGGCGTCAATCCTGGTGCTGGGGCCGCTGGTGGCCCGGTGCGGGGAGGCGACGGTGTCGTTGCCCGGCGGCTGCGCGATCGGGGCGCGGCCCGTCAACCTGCACCTGAACGGCCTGGAGCGGATGGGCGCGCAGGTGGCCATCGAGCACGGCTATATCCGCGTCAAGGCGGGGAGACTCCACGGGGCGCGCATCGCGCTCGACCTCCCCACCGTGACCGGCACGGAAAATTTGCTGATGGCGGCGACGCTCGCGGACGGCGTGACGACCATCGAACACGCGGCGCGGGAGCCCGAGATCGTCGATCTCGCCAACGCGCTCATTGCGCGCGGCGCCAGGATCAGCGGGGCCGGAACCGACGTGATCACGATTGAGGGCGTGCCCGCGCTCGCGGGGGGCGCCTACCGGGTGATGCCGGACCGGATCGAGACCGGCACCTACCTGGCGGCCGCGGCGGTGACGGGCGGCGACGTCTTCCTGCGCGGCGGGGTGGGCGGGCACCTGGAGGCGGTCCTGTCGAAGTTGCGGGAGGCCGGTGCCGACATCGCGGTCGACGCCGAGGGCATCCGCCTTCGGCGGACCGGTCCCCTGCGCGCGGTGGATTTCGAGACGGCGCCGCACCCCGGGTTTCCCACCGACATGCAGGCGCAGATGATGGCGTTGCTGTCGATCGCGGAGGGCGCGAGCGTCATCACCGAATCGGTGTTCGAAAGTCGGCTGACCCACGTGGCCGAATTGCGCCGGATGGGCGCGAACATCCGGGTGGACGGCAATCACGCGGTGGTGCGGGGCGTGCCGCACCTGAGCGGCGCGCCGGTGATGGCCTCCGATCTGCGCGCGAGCGCCTGCCTGGTGGTCGCGGGGCTGGCCGCCGAGGGGGAGACGCACGTGCTGCGGGTGTATCACCTGGACCGGGGGTACGAGCGCATGGAGGACAAATTGTCGCGCGTCGGGGCGGCGATCTACCGCCGCCGTGACGCCGCGTGACCCGCCCGGGGAATCGGCGCGCCGCGGCGTCGCGCGCCGCGCGTTCGTCGGTGGTCATCGCGTTCCCGAAGGGGCGGCTGCTCGAACCCACGGTGGAGCTGTTTGCGCGGATCGGCATCCGGGCCCGGGGGCTCACGCGCGAGACCCGCAAGCTGCTGTTCGACACCGACGTGGACGGCGTGACGGTCATGGTGGTCCGGGCGGTCGACGTGCCCACCTACGTCGAATACGGGGCGGCCGACCTGGGCGTGGCGGGCAAGGACGTGCTGTTGGAGCACCCGAAGGAGGTCTACGAGCCCATCGACCTGGGGTACGGTCCGTGCCGCGTGGTCTGGGCCGAGCCGGTGCGGACGACGGGATCCCGCATCGGGTTGCGCCCCGCGAAGCGGCGGGTGGCGACCAAGTATCCCCACATCGCCGAGCGCTACTTTACGCAGCGGGGCCTGCCGTTCGAGCTGGTCAAGCTCTCGGGGGCGGTGGAACTGGCGCCTCGGATCGGGTTGGCGGAGAGCATCGTGGACCTCGTGTCCACGGGGAAAACGTTGGAGGAAAATCAGTTGACCATCGTCGAGGAAATCGTCCAATCGACGGCGCGGCTGATCGTCAACCGGGCGAGCCTGAAGGTGAAATACCGGCGGGTCAACGAGATCGTGGAGCGGGTCGCGGCGCTCTATCAGCCGCCGCAGACCTCAGCGAGCGGACGGGCAACCGGAAAGGAACGGACATGTTGATGAAGGTCATCAAGCTGCGGTCGAGCGCGGGCCGGCGGGATCTGGAGAAGCTCCTGCACCGGGGGGAGCCGGACGATCGGAGGGTCGAACAGAAGGTGCGGGCGATCCTGGACGACGTGCGGGCGCGCGGCGACACGGCGGTGTCGCGCTACACCAAGCAGTTCGATAAAGCGACGCTCTCGCCCAAGCGGTTTTTGGTGACGGTCGAGGAGCGGGCCGCGGCGCTCGCGAAGACCGATCCCAAGGTGGTGGACGCGCTGCGGTTCGCGGCGGACCGCATCTATGCGTTTCACTCCAAGCAGTCCTCGCACTCGTGGAGCTACGAGGAGGGCGGGGTCACGCTGGGGCAGCACCTCCGGCCGCTGGCCTCGGCCGGGCTGTACGTGCCGGGCGGGAAGGCCGCCTATCCGTCCTCGGTCCTGATGAACGGGATTCCGGCCAAGGTCGCGGGCGTGGAGCGCGTGGTCATGTGCACGCCCGCCCCGAAGGGCGAGATGAACCCGTACGTCCTGGTGGCGGCGGACCTGGTCGGCATCCACGAGGTCTACCGGATCGGCGGGGTCCAGGCGATCGGCGCGATGGCGTACGGGACCAAGACGATCCGGCGCGTCGACAAGATCGTCGGGCCGGGCAACGCGTTCGTTGCGACCGCGAAACGGCTGGTCTACGGGACGGTCGACATCGACATGATTGCGGGGCCGAGCGAGATCCTCATTATCGCCGACGAAACCGCCACCCCCTCCCACATCGCCGCCGACATCCTGTCGCAGGCGGAGCACGACGAGGACGCGTGGACGATCCTGGTGGCTCCGAGCGACGGGTTTCTGAAGAAGGTTCAGAAGGAGATCGTGCTCCAGGTCGCCAAGCTGGCGCGGCGGAAGATCGCCGAGGCGTCGCTCAAGCACCGGGGCGTCGCGGTGGTGGTCACGGAGATCCTGGACGCGATCGCGTTCGCCAACGACGTGGCGCCCGAGCACCTGGAGCTGGCCATCGAGCGGCCGTACAAGGTGCTCAAGCACGTCAAGAACGCGGGGTCGATCTTCCTGGGCCACCACACGCCCCAGGCGCTGGGAGACTATGTGGCCGGCCCCAACCACGTCCTCCCCACCGGCGGCACCGCGCGCTTCTTCTCTCCGCTGTCGGTCGACGACTTCACCAAGAAGAGCGGGCTGATCGCGTTCTCCCAGGACGCCCTGCGACGCTTTTCCGACAAGGTGGTGCAGATCGCGCGGGCGGAGGGACTGGGCGCCCACGCCGAGGCGGTCGACATCCGCATGCGGCCGGAAGACTGATGGGCGCGAGCCGCAAGCCCGGTCCACGGAGCGGGGCGGCGCCTCGCCGCGCGGTCGTGGAGCGCAAGACCGCCGAGACCGCGATCACGGTGTCGCTGGACCTGGACGGGACCGGCACGACGCGCGTCGCCACGTCGATGCCCTTCCTCGATCACATGCTGACCGTGATGGGCAAGCACGGCCTGCTGGACCTGACCGTCCGCGCGTCGGGCGATCTCGACGTCGATTGCCACCACACCGTCGAGGATCTGGGGATCGTGCTGGGACAGGCGCTCAAGCGCGCGCTGGGCGACAAGAGCGGCATCCGCCGGTTCGGAGCCGCCGCGGTGCCGATGGATGAAACGCTCGCGCGCGCGACGATCGACCTGTCGGGACGCCCGTACCTCGTCTACCGCGTCCCGCTGACCGCGCGCAAGATTCAAACGTTCGACACCGACCTGGTCGAGCACTTCTTCGAGGCGGTCGCGGTGCACGCGGGCCTGACGGTCCACCTGGAGGTGCCCTACGGCAAGAACGCGCACCACATGCTCGAAGCCGGCTTCAAGGCGTTCGGGCGCGCGCTCGAACAGGCAACACGGCTGGATCCGCGCGTGGCGGGCGTGCCGTCGAGCAAGGGGCGGTTGGAGTAGGAGCCGCGAACGGGTGACCTCGTTCAAGCCGTCCACGTTGTCCCATGATTCCATGATTCCATGATCACGATCATCGACTACCAGGTCGTCAACCTCCGCAGCATCCAGAAGGCGTTCGAGCGGTTGGGGCACGCGGTCGAGGTGACCGCCGATCCCCGGCGCATCGCCTGCGCGAGCCACGTGGTCCTGCCCGGGGTCGGGGCCTTCCGCGCCGGGATGGACCATCTGGGCGGCCTCGGCCTCGTGCCGGTCGTGCGCGACGTGATCGCGTCGGGGACGCCGTTTCTCGGTATCTGCCTCGGCATGCAACTGCTGATGACCGAGAGCGAGGAGTTCGGCCGCCATCCCGGTCTGGGGGTGATTCCCGGCCGGGTGGTGCGGTTTCCCTCCGGCGATCCCGCGATGGCGGGGTTGAAGGTGCCGCACATGGGGTGGAACACGGTGGCGATCCGCCGACCGGTGCCCGCCCTGGCCGGCCTGCCGGATCACGGCTACTTCTACTTCGTCCACTCCTATTACGTGGTGCCAGACGACCCGGAGGTGGTGGCGGCGGAGACGACCTACGGCGTGCGGTTCGCGTCGGTGCTGGCGAGGCGGAATGTGATCGCCTGCCAGTTCCACCCGGAGAAGAGCCAGGCGCTCGGCCGCGCGCTGCTGGAGCGGTTCGCGGCGTCCGTCGCGGTGGGGGCGGCGTCGTGACGATCATCCCGGCGATCGACGTGCGGGGCGGGCGGTGCGTCCGGCTCGTGCAGGGGCGGTTTGACGCGGAGACGGTGTACGGCGACGATCCGGCCGCCATGGCGGTCCGCTGGGCGGCCGAGGGCGCGCGGCGCCTTCACGTCGTCGACCTCGACGGCGCGGTCGAGGGCGAGCCCCGGAACGCGGCGGTGATCGCCGCGATCGTGAAGGCGGTCGCGCTTCCGGTCCAGGTGGGGGGCGGGTTGCGCGATCGGAAGACGATCGAGGCGTATCTGGACGCGGGCGCCGCCCGGGTGGTGCTCGGCACCCGCGCCGCGCTCGATCGCGAGTTTTTGCGTGAGGTCTGCGGGGCGTTCCCGGGAAAGATTGTGGTGGCGATCGATGCGCGGGATGGCCGGGTCGCGGTGAGGGGCTGGCTGGACGCCACCGATCGCGCGGCGCTCGACGTCGCGCGCGAGGCGTCCGAGGCCGGCGCGGCGGCGCTGCTCTACACCGACATCGGGCGCGACGGGACGCAGGGGGGGCCGAACCTGGAGGCGCTGACGGCGGTCGCCCGCGCCACCCCCACGCCGGTCATCGCGTCCGGCGGCATCGCGAGCCCGGACCACGTGCGGGCCGTGGCGCGGATCGACGGCGTCGAGGCGGCGATCATCGGGCGGGCGCTCTACCAGGGGACGCTGACCCTGCGCGAGGCGATCGCGGCGGCGGAGGGCGGCCGGTGACCGGCGCGGGCACGACGACATTTGCCAAGCGGATCATCCCATGTCTGGATGTCAAAGACGGCCGGGTTGTGAAAGGTGTCCGGTTCGTCGATCTGCGGGACAGCGGCGATCCCGTGGACGCGGCGACGTGGTACGACGCCGAGGGCGCCGACGAACTGTGCTTTCTGGACATCACGGCCTCGTCCGACGAGCGGCCGATCCTCCTCGACGTGGTGCGGCGCACCGCCGAGCGCGTGTTCATGCCGCTGACCGTGGGCGGCGGGATCCGGACCGTGGACGACATCCGCGCGCTGCTGCTCGCCGGCGCCGACAAGGTGTCGATGAACAGCGCGGCGGTGGCGCGGCCCGACCTGATCCGCGAGTCGGCCGAACGGTTCGGGAGCCAGTGCATCGTGATCGCGATCGACGCGCGCGCGACCGCGGGCGGCTGGGAGGTCCTCACCCACGGGGGGCGCCGGCCGACGGGGCTCGACGCGGTGCCGTGGGCCCGGCGGGCGGTCGAACTGGGAGCGGGGGAGGTGCTGCTGACGAGCGTGGATCGCGACGGCACGCAGGCCGGCTACGATCTCGACCTGCTGAAGGCCGTCTCGTCGGCCGTGCCCGTTCCGGTGGTCGCGTCGGGAGGGGCGGGCGCGCTCGAGCACTTTTACGAGGCGCTCGCGATCGGCGGCGCCGACGCGGTCCTGGCGGCCTCGCTCTTCCACGATCGGCGGCTGTCGATCAAGGCGGTCAAATCGTACCTGGAGGGACGCGGCGTGGTGGTGAGGCCGGTGCAGACATGAGCGACGCCGACACGGCGTGGTGGCGGGAGGTGCGGTTCGACCGGGCCGGATTGATCCCGGCGGTCGTCCAGGAGCGGGGCTCGGGCCGCGTCCTGATGGTCGCGTGCATGAACCGCGAGTCGCTGGCGCTGACGATCACGACGGGCTTCACCCACTTCTGGAGCCGATCGCGGAAGAGTTTGTGGAAAAAGGGCGAGACCTCCGGCCACACCCAGCGGGTGGTCGCGCTGCGCGTGGATTGCGACGGGGACGCGCTCCTGGTGGAGGTCGAGCAGGAAGGACCGGCGTGCCATACCGGCGAGGGCTCGTGCTTTTTCCGCCGCGCGACGGACGGCCGCGGGAAGCAACGATCTGCCGTCGCACTAGACTGGGTCCGCGATCCCGCCGCCGGGGGCCAGGCCGTGCTCGACCGCGTCTACGCGGTCATCCGCGACCGGAAGGCGCACCCGCGCGAGGGATCCTACGTGGCGTCGCTGTTCGCGGGCGGGCTCGATCGGATCCTCAAAAAAGTCGGGGAGGAGGCCGGCGAGGTCGTGATCGCCTCCAAGAACGGCGTGCCGGACCAGATCGTGTGGGAGACGGCCGACCTCTGGTTTCACACCCTGGTCGCGCTGGGCTATCACGAGATCCCGCCCGAGGCGGTGTTTGCCGAGCTGGAGCGGCGGTTCGGCCAGCCGGCGCGGACAACGCCCCCGCGGGCGACCCGTCGCCCGGCCCGCGCCGCGCCGCGTCGAACCAAGGCGAAGGCGCGCCCTCGAACGCGTCCCGGCGGGGGGAGAGGCGCGTGAGTGACCCGATCTGTCTGTTCTGCCGAATCATCCGTCGCGAATTGCCCGCGACGGTGGTGTACGAGGACGACGAGGTGCTGGCCTTTCAGGACATCGCGCCGAAGGCGCCGGTCCATCTCCTGATCGTCCCGAAGCGGCACGTCGAAGGGCTGCAGGCGCTGGAGGACGGCGACGCCGGCCTGATCGGCTCGCTCTTCGCCTGCCTGACGCGGCTGGCGAGGGAGCGGGGCGTGGCGCGCTCCGGGTACCGGGCGGTGGTGAACGCCGGCGCCGACGGCGGCCAGTCGGTCCTCCACCTGCACCTCCACCTGCTCGGCGGGCGGCCGATGGACTGGCCGCCGGGGTGAAAGTCTGTGAAGAAATCCCTGGACCGAGCTGGGGGACCGAGACGCAAGCAGCGCAAGGCGCGACGACGAGGCGTAGCCAGAGCGCTACGCTGAGGAGAAGCAACGCGGCGATGCGAAGCGGATCGGGCTCCCAGCGACGGGAGGGGATTTTTTCACAGACTCTGAGACGGGCGCGGTTCGATTGACCCTGCGCGAGCGCATCTCGTATAATGCATCTCTTGTCATGGTCGTGAACGCGAGGGCCCAGGAATCATGACGCTCCAGGAGCGGTTGGTCGAGGAGATGAAGGACGCGATGCGAACGGGGCAGGCCGAGAAGCTGTCGGTCATCCGGATGGTGCGCGCGTCCCTCAAGAATCGCGAGATCGAACGCGGCAAGGGGAAGCCCTTGACCGACGCCGACGTCATGGAGGTCATCCTCTCCGGGATCAAGCAGCGCCGCGAGGCGATCGAGCAGTTTGGGAAGGGCGGGCGCGCCGACCTGGTCGCGAAGGAGGAACACGAGGTCGCGATCCTGCAGACGTTCCTGCCTCCGCCGCTGTCCGGCGACGAGCTCGCGGCGCTGGTTCGAGAGGCCGCCGCCGAAGTCGTCGCGGCCGGCCCCAAGGACATGGGTAAGGTGATGAAGGCCGTCCTGCCCCGTGTGGCGGGGCGCGCCGAGGGGGGCGCCGTGAACGCGGCGGTGAAACGGCACCTCGAAGGATCGTAGGCGCGGGTCCTAGCATCAGGGAAAGGCAACGTGGGGAAAGCGTTCTCCGACGACGTGCTCCGCTCAATCCGCGAGCGGATCGATTTGGTTGAACTGGTGGGGGCGTACGTCGCGCTGAAACGGACCGGCCGGAACGCCGTCGGGCTGTGCCCCTTCCACGCCGACAAGCGCCCGTCCTTCACGGTCAGCCCGTCCAAACAACTCTTTCACTGCTTCGGCTGCGGGGCCGGCGGCGATCTGTTCCGCTTCGTCATGCAGCGGGAGTCGATCGGTTTTCCCGAGGCGGTCCAGCTCCTCGCCCGGAAGGCGGGGATCCCCTTGCCTGATCGCGCGGAGGACGGCGTCGATCGTCGACGCCAGGCGTTGTACGACATCCACGCGGCCGCGGCCGACCATTTCCGCCGCAAGCTGAGCGGGCGCGGAGGGGAGGCCGCGCGGCGCTATCTGCACGAGCGCCGCCTCGCGCCGGAGACCCTGGAGGCGTTCGGCCTGGGCTACGCCGCCTCGTCGTGGGACGACCTCTCCGCCGCCCTGCTCGCGAAGGGCTGGACGGCCGCGCAACTGGAGGAAGCGGGGGTGATCGTTCCCCGGGCGAGCGGCGGCGGGTGGTACGATCGGTTCCGCCACCGCGTCATCTGCCCCATCCGCGACGTGCACCGCAACGTGGTGGCGTTCGGCGGGCGCGTCCTCGACGACACGCTCCCGAAATATCTGAACTCGCCCGACACGCCGATCTTCAACAAGGGGCGTCATCTCTTCGGGCTCGACCGCGCGCGCGAGGCGGTGGCGTCGACCGGAACGCTCGTGGTGGTGGAAGGCTACTTCGACGTCATGGCCACCCACCAGGCGGGGTGTGTGAACGTGGTCGCGACCCTCGGCACCGCGCTGACGCCGGCGCATCTCGACGCGATCCGCCGGTTGGTCACGCGCGTCGTCCTCGTGTTCGACCCGGACCCCGCGGGGGTTCGCGCGGCGCTCCGCACCGTGGACCTGTTCACGCCGCTCGATCTGCGTGTGGACGTGGCGTCGCTGCCGGGCGGCAAGGATCCCGACCGCCTGGTCGTCGAGGAGGGGGCGGACGCGTTCCGAGCCGTGTTGGAGGCGAGTCGCCCCTTGATCGCGTTCGTCCTCGACCAGATGGCGCCGCCGGGGGATTATCGGAGTGTCGACGCGAAGAAGGCCGCCGCGGCCCGGGCGATTCCCGTGCTCGCCGCGCTCGCCAACGCGATCGAACGCGATCACTACCGCGGGTGGCTCGCCGACCGGCTCCAGGTGAGCGATGCGTCGCTCCGGGACGCCCTGGCCGGCCACCGGTCTCGTGACCGATCGGGCGCGGAGGGCGTCCGCCGTGCGCCGCCGGCCCGACCGCTGGCCCCTTCGTCGCCGCGGCCTCGCGCCGAGCTGGTCGTCGCGGCGGCCCTGGTGCAGGGTCGGCTCGGACTGGGGCGCGTGCGGGCGCTGGGGACCTCCGCCTTCACCGATCCGGTGCTCCGGGAGGTGGCCGAGCTGGTGTGTTCGTCGGCTGCGTCCGAGGGGCCGCTCGACGCCTCGCCCGCCTCGGCATCGACGGTGTGGGCGCTGGCGGAGGGACGGGAGGACGCGGCCCGGGCGATCGCGGAATTGGCGGTGTTCGGATGGGCCGACGAAGAGGCGGACAAGGAGGTGGACGATTGCGTGACGGAAATGGAGATCCGATGCCTGGACGTCCGGATGCAGGACATCACCCGGACGATCACCGAACTCGAACTGAAGGCTGAGCGCGTCATCGAGTTACAGCAGGAACAACACCGTCTGAAGCAGGCCATCGAGCGGTTGCGGGAAGCCAAGCAGGTCCCTGCGCGGGCCGTGGGAGGGTAGTGGGTGGGAGATTCGATGTCCAAAGACGATAAGCTCGACGAGGTCAAGCACCTCATCTCGCTGGGCAAGGAGAAGGGGTTTCTCACCTACGATGAGTTGAACAACGCGCTGCCCGCGGACGTCCTGTCGTCCGAGCAGCTCGACAATCTGATGGTGATGTTCGGCGAGATGGACATCGAGGTCGTGGACTCGGCCGAGGAGGGGCGCTTCCCGCCGCTCGCGGAATCCGAGGATGAGGTGGAGGAGGTTGAGGAAGGCGAGGAGCTGGGCGAGGAATTCCTGGAGGACGAGAAGGAGAAGGAGATCGACCTCACGCCCGGCATCCTCAGCCGCACCGACGACCCGGTCCGCCTCTATTTGAAGGAGATCGGCAGCGTCCACCTGCTGAGCCGGGAGGGCGAGATCGAGATCGCCAAGCGCATCGAGGAGGGCAAGCGCGAGGTGACCTCGATCGTCTTCGGCATGCCGATGACGGTGAAGCAGGTCCTGTCGCGCGGCGAGTTGCTCACGCAGGACGCCATCGGGGTCGGAGATCTGGTCGTCGCGTTCGAGGACGAGCTCGCGGACCAGGAGGGGAGCGATCGCGACACCTCGGAATTGAAGGCCAAGCTTCTGCAGATGATGAGCGGGATTCGCTCGCTCTACAAAGAGCTGAGCCTGGTGACGATCCGGTGGAAGCGGGCCGGCGGCGACCAGGCAAGGCGGCGCAAGATGAAGGCGCTGGTGAAGGAGACCAAGGATCGCCTGGTGGTGAAGATGGAGGCCTTGAACCTTCAGCCCCGCCTGCTCGATGAGGTGGTCAAGCGGCTCAAAGCCCTGGCCAATGACGTGGCGCGGTCCGAACGCGAGATGGCGCAGATCCGGCGGCAGTTGGGGCATCCCGAGGAGGAGCCGCTCCTGATCTTCCGCCGGGTGAAGCACAACCCCCGCGCCTGCAAGGCGCTCCAGAAAAAGACGGACCTGGGCGAGGAGGAGTTGTCCCGGATCGAAAAGAGTTACCGGAACGCGCTCCGAATCATCCGCACGAGCGAGATGGAAGCGGCCGTCTCCGCCGAGGAGCTCAAGGAGGCGATCCGGCAGCTCGATCACGGCGATTACAAGATCAAGCGGGCGAAGGGGGAGCTGGTCGAAGCGAATCTCCGGCTCGTCGTCAGCATCGCCAAGAAGTACACGAATCGCGGGTTGCAGTTCCTCGACCTGATTCAGGAGGGCAACATCGGCCTCATGAAGGCGGTCGACAAGTTCGAATACCGCCGCGGCTACAAGTTCTCGACCTACGCCACCTGGTGGATCCGTCAGGCCATCACGCGCGCGATCGCCGACCAGGCCCGCACGATCCGCATCCCCGTCCACATGATCGAAACGATCAACAAGCTGATCCGCACGTCCCGGCTGTTGGTGCAGGAACTGGGGAGGGAGCCGCTGCCCGAGGAGATCGGCGAGAAGATGGATCTTTCGCTGGACAAGGTCCGCAAGATCCTGAAGATCGCGAAGGAGCCGATTTCGCTGGAAACGCCGATCGGCGAGGAGGAGGACAGCCACCTCGGGGATTTTATCGAGGACAAGCGGGTGGCCTCGCCCCTCGAAGCGACGATTCGCTACGATCTCCAGCGGCAGATCGGCAACGTGCTCAACACGCTGACGCCGCGCGAGGAGAAGGTGTTGCGCAAGCGGTTCGGCATCGGCGAGACCACCGATCACACGCTGGAGGAGGTGGGGCAGGATTTCGCGGTCACCCGCGAGCGGATCCGCCAGATCGAGGCGAAGGCGCTCCGGAAGCTGCGGCACCCGAGCCGGAGCCGGCGGTTGAAAAGTTTTGTGGAGGGGTAAAATCGACGTCAAGAGATACCGAGCCTCGGCGCGGGAAAGCGGCGCCTGCGTTCGGCTCAGCAAGCTCGGTGGGGCCCATAGCTCAGTTGGTCAGAGCTGCCGGCTCATAACCGGTTGGTCCCAGGTTCGAGTCCTGGTGGGCCCATCCTCGCTTGCGGAGCGCCCCGCAGGCCCGTCATCC
>MHEO01000002.1:35360-53503 GCA_001803875.1 Nitrospirae bacterium RIFCSPHIGHO2_01_FULL_66_17
TTGCGGAGCGCCCCGCAGGCCCGTCATCCGGGCCGAGGAACGAGAGGGGTTAGGGAATCAGTGTGAATGAACAGCTCGCGATATTGATCCAACTCCAGGATCTGGACGGCCGGCTGGACGCGATCGCCGAGAAGCGGCGGCAGTTTCCGCACGCGGTCGAGGCGGCGGGCAAGCCCGTGGAGGAGGCGCAGGCCGCCCTCGCCGCGACGCAGGGGGAACTCGATGCGCTCAACCGCGACCGCCGCGCGAAAGAGCAGGATCTCCAGGAGCGCGAGGCGCGGATCGACAAGCTCCGCGCGCGCGCCGGGGACCTCAAGTCCAACAAGGAATACCAGGCGCACCTGTTTGAAATCGAATTGGCCCAGCAGGAGAAGGGGACGGTCGAGGAGCGGCTGCTCGAACTGATGGATCGGACCGAGGCGATCCAGAAGGCGGTCCGGGAACAGGAGGAGCAGCTGGCGGTCCGGCGCCGGACCTTCGACGCGGAGCGGGTGCGCCTGCAGGCCGAGCAGCAGGCGATGGAGGCCGAGGTCGAGCGGGTGTCGGCCGAGTCGAAGGCGCTTACCGACCGCCTCGCGCCCGGCCACCGGCAGACGTACGAATACCTCCGAACGACCCGCAAGGGGCTCGCGGTCGCGGCGCTCAAGAACGGCACCTGCCAGGGATGCCGATTGTCGCTCCAGCCCCAACTGGTCGCGGACATCCGGAAGAACGAGAAGATCCTCACCTGCACGTACTGTCACCGCATCCTGTTTTCTCCCCCTCCGGGGTTGGAAGCGCAAAAAGCCTAAAGCCGTGCGCGGCGCGCGGGGTGCAGTCGCGGTGCTCGTCCTTGCCGCGTTGGGTTGCGGCGAGGGCCCGGCGCGGGTGTTGTCCTCGACGTGCGCGGCCTTCGCGGAGCGCACCGAGATCGGGGGCGACGGCATCGCCACGGGGCTCGCCCTCTACCGGAAACGCCTCATCGGGTGGGAGGGGTGGACGGGCGCCGTCTCCCGTGAGCCGATCCGGTTCGCGCGGGTCGAAGTGGTCGGGTGCGAACGCGGCGCCGTCGTCGGCGCGGGGGAGACCGACGGGGACGGGCGGTACCGCGTCTCGTTCATGAATCCAGGTCGGGTGGGCGTCTACGCGCGGGTCCTGTCGTCCGCGCCGCGGTATGCCTCGTCGGTGAAGCGGTCCCCCGCCGAGCCGGCGTTGTACGGGCTGGCGTCGCTGGCCGCGGACGATTCCGGTTCGGGCGAGACGCTCGTGTTTCCCGCCGTGGAGGCGGACGGCGCGGCGGGGGCTTTCAATATTTTGGATCAGGCGGTGCGCGGCGGCCGGGCCGTGGAGACCGCGACGGGATCGCCGCCCTCAACGCCGTTACAGTGGTACTGGTACGCGGGGAACCCGGACGGCACGGCGTACGACCCCTTCGCCCGAGCGATCAGCGTGTCGGGCCGAACCGAGGATCCGGACGAATTCGACGACGCGGTGTTGCTGCACGAGTACGGCCACTATGCGGCCGACGTCTACTCGAGAGACGACTCCCCGGGCGGCCCCCACTGGCTCGGGGATTCGGCCCTTGACCTCCGCCTGGCCTGGTCCGAGGGCTGGGCGACGTTCTTTTCCAGCGTGGTCCGAAACGACCCGCGGCACGTGGACACCTCGGGGACCGGCGTGCGCCTCGCCTTCGAGATCGAGGGGCCGTCGCTCGCCGACGCCGCGCGCTACGACACGAGCGAACTCGCGGTGGCGGCCGTGCTGTGGGATCTGTTCGACGACGCGAACGGAGACGAGGACGGCGGGCCGCTCTCGATCCCCTTCCCGCAGACGTGGAGCGTGGTCGCCGGGTTGTCCTCGGGCTTCACCACGGTCAGCTTCGAGGACTTCTGGGCGCGCTGGCTGGGCGGGAATCTCGGTGACTTGACGCCCATCCTGGTCTTCCGCAGCATCGACCTGTGGGCCGATCTCTTCGAAGGGGCCCTCAACGACGACGCGCCGGCGCGGGCGAGTCCCATCGGACTCGGCGTGATTCAGCACCACACGCTGTATCCCGCCTCGGACGCGGACCACGTGGTGTTCACGCCCGCGACCAACGGCACGTACACGGTGTCGACGTCGCGGTGCGTCGCGGACGCGTGCGACGCCCGGCTGTCCAACGCCGCCGACACGATCCTCGATGTTGCGGGCGTCGCGCCCGGGTTCTCGGCCGACAATCTCACCGGCGTGCGCTATCCCGCGGCGTGCGGCCTTGCGTGCCCCCCCAACGACGCCGTCACCCTGTCGTCGCGGATCAGTTTCCCGGGGACGGCGGGAATCTCTTACGTTATCTCGATCAGGCGGTCGCCGTTCGCCCCCGATTCGGCCGGGGATCTGGGGGCCTACGACGTGGTGGTCACGAGGGTCCCCTGAGCGGCCCCCGCGCGGCGCCGCGTGTTGAGACTTTTGGCCGCCCCTGTTACAATGCGCCCGCGATGACGACGCGGGCTCGACCCTCCCAGACCGCCCTGGCCAGTGCGTTGCGCCAAAAGGACCGCGAGCTGGACGTCCTGCGGCGGATCAGCGAGACGATCAGCGGCACGCTCGATCAGGAAGCCGTGCTTGAGCGGATCATCGAGCTCGTGGTGGAGGTTACGCGCGGCGACGCCGCGTTCCTCTACCTGCTCGACGACACCCGCGAGGCGCTGGTCTTGCGGGCCTCCACGCAGCCCCACCCGAGCCTGATCGGGCGCATTCGGCTGGAACTCGGCGAGGGTATCACCGGCTGGGTGGCGCGCGAGCGCATGCCGGTCGCGATTGCCCGCGACGCGAGCGAGGACCCGCGGTTCAAGTTCTTCCAGAGCCTTCCCGAAGACCGCTATCACGCGTTCGTGTCGGTCCCGGTGATCGCCAAGAACGAGGTGATCGGCGTCATCAACGTCCAGCACCGCGATCCCCACCGGCACGAGGCGGGGGAGATCGCCCTGCTGGTCACCATCGGGCACCAGGTGGGGAGCGCCATCGAGAACGCCCGTCTCTACGAGGCCATGCGGCGCAAGACGCTCCAGCTCGAGACCCTCTCCCAGGTGAGCACGACCATCACGTCGACGCGCTACCTCGAAGAGATGTTGCATCTGATCGTGACGATCACGGCGCGGACGATGGGCTCGGCGATCTGTTCGATCATGCTGGCCGACGAGGCGCGCGGCGAATTGCACATCGCGGCCACGCAGAGCCTGTCCGAGGCGTATCGGAACAAGCCCGCGCTGAAGATCGGGGAGAGCGTCAGCGGCCGCGTCGTGAAGGAGCGCCGGGCGATCGCGGTGCCGGACGTGACGGCGGATCCGTCCTACGTGTATCCCGACCTGGCCCGGCACGAGGGCCTGTGCTCACTGCTCTCGGTGCCCATGCTGTGTCAGGAGCGCGCGATCGGCGTGATCAACAGCTACACGAGCGCGCCGCACGTGTTTCTTCCCGATGAGATCGGGTTGCTGGAGGCGATCGCGAATCAGGCGGCGGTGGCGATCGAAAACACGCGGCTCGTGGAAACGACGGCGCAGATGCGCGAGGCATTGGAGCTGCGCAAGGTCGTCGAGCGGGCAAAGGGCATCCTGATGCGCGAACGCCGGCTGACCGAGGAAGAAGCGTTTCGCGTGCTGCAGCGGCAGAGCATGAACAACCGCCGGCCGATGAGGCAGGTGGCGGAGGCCGTCATCGGCACCGCCCGCCCGCGGGTCTGACGAAGCGATCCGCAGACCCTCTTCCGCGGACCCAGGGGGGGACCCGGCCTACGATGCGGCGGGGGGCGTGGCGGTCGGGCTCAGCTTGTCCTTCTTCACCCGCGGCTTGACCGCCGCTTTCTTCGCGGCCAGGGCCTTGGATTTCATCGCGGCCTGCCGTTTCGCGCGCGTCACTTCGCGCCGCCGCTTCTGCCGCCGTCGGAGTTCCTTCTGCCGTTCTCGCCCAGACGCCATGTGTCCTCCCGTGAGATTGGATTGATCGGGGTACAGAGTTCGGTCCAACCGAACCGAGGAATCATTCTTTCGGAAAGCGCGCCGAAAGTCAAGGCACAGGGTCGGCCCGTGTCACTCTTCGACGGGCGCGCTTTGGACACGCGTCTTGGGCGCGTCTTGACACTGGGGGTGGCGTTCGACTATAGTGAAGATCGAAATTGAATTTAGATTTCAAAATGAGAACACGTTCCCCCTCCTCATCGATCGTCAAATCGCAGTCCAAAGCGCTGCTGCACGCCCGCCTGCGTGAACACGGGCTCAAACTCACCCACCAGCGCGAGCTGATCGCCGAACTCTTTCTCCGTCAGGATCACATCACGGTCGAGGATCTGTACCGCGAGGTCGCCAAGAAGGACCCCTCGATCGGGATCATCACGGTCTATCGGACGCTCAAGCTGCTCTGCCAGTGGGAGCTGGCCCAGGAGCGCCACTTCGGGAAGGGCAAGACGATCTACGACAACGTGGCGCAGAAAGCCCACCACGACCATCTCATCTGCACCCACTGCGCGCGGATCATCGAGTTCGAGAATTTTCAGATCGAGAAATTCCAGGAGCAGGTAGCGCGCGACCACGAGTTCCACATCACCTTTCACAAGCTCGAACTGTACGGGCTGTGCAAAGCGTGCCGGCGGGACGATGTCCGCCCTTCGAGGAGATCGGAGCATGCGTAACATGACACGACGGATGGGGTTCTGCGCCGCCGGCGCGCTGGCGCTGGCGCTGGGGACGTCGGCGATGGCCGCCGACGTCGAGGAACGAACGCTGACGATCAAGGATCACGCCTTCAGCCCCGCCGAGGTGCGCGTCAAGGCGCACACCAAGACCAAGCTGATCGTGACCAACCAGGACGCGGCGGCGGAAGAGTTCGAAAGCCCGTCCCTCAATCGCGAAAAGATGATTCGGCCCGGCCAATCGGCGACGATTCTACTCCCACCGCTCAAGCCCGGTCGGTACGAGTTCTACGGCGAATTCCATCCTGAAACGGCGCGCGGCGCGGTCATCGCGGAATAGGAGCGTCGATGCTGGGCACATTCGTCATCACCTGGCGGGAGACGATCGAGGCGGCGCTGATCGTGGGGATCCTGCTCACCTACCTCGACAAGATCGGCCAATCCTCGCAGTTCCGCCTGGTGTTCTGGGGGGTGGCATGGGCCGTCGTCGCCGCCGCCGCGTTCGCCGGGCTCTCGACCTACGCGGCCGCCTTCTTCCAGGACACGGGACAGGAGATCTTTGCCGCCGCGATTCTGGGCCTGGCCACCGTCGTCCTGACCCACATGGTCGTCTGGATGCACCACAACGCCCGCGAGATCAAGGGGGGACTCCAGCACAAGGCCAAGCTGGCGATCGCCAAGCGGCAGTTGTGGGCCCTGGCCGTCTTGGCCTTCGTAGGAGTGTTCCGGGAAGGGGTGGAGACGGTGCTGTTCCTGTGGGGCCTGTTCCTGCAAGGCGGGGCTGGTCAGTCCGTCGGCTTGGCGGTGACCGGCGGATTCCTGGGCGTCGGAGTGGGTGTCCTGATGACGTGGGCGTTCTTCAAAGGGTTCGGGCACCTCGATCTCAAACCGTTCTTCCGCGTGAGCGGCGTCATCCTGATCTTCATGGCCGCGGGGATGCTGGCGACCGGCTTCGGCCATCTGATCGCCGCCGGCCTGGTTCCCGGCATCGTCGAGCCGCTGTGGGACACGTCTTGGCTGTTGAGGGAGCGCAGCTTCGTGGGGTCGTTGGCGGCCGGGATCTTTGGCTACCGGTCTCACCCGTCCCTGGTCGAGGCGGGGAGCTACCTCCTCTACTTCCCGGTCGTCTTCGGGGTGCTGGAAATCCAACGGAGGCGGCATGCGGCATGACCGACGCGCGCGGCGGGCGGTGTGGATCGCAGTCGGCGTCGCGGCCGGTGCGGCGCTGCTGGCGGCGGCCGGTTCCCCTGCCGGAGCGGAAGACGAGGTCGACTCCGTGACGATCCATCTCCGCGAGTACCGGTTCGATCCCTCCGAAATCCGGTTGACCGTCGGCCGCGACAGCGAGCTGATCGTGATCAACAACGGGACGGTTCCGCACGAGTTCGTGACCGAGGCGCTCCAGGACCTCGCGGTGGACGTCGAGATCGCCGGCGTGAGGGCGGAGACGTTAGGCGTGGCGGAGCTGGAGATCCCGCCCAAGGCTCGGGCCGTCGTGCGCTTCACCCCCGAGCGCGCCGGGGAATTTTCCTTCGCCTGCCGCGCCCTGCGCCCCACCGATCATCACCGGCAGGGCATGAGAGGCCGCCTACTGATCCGGGAGCCGTGACCGCCGCCCCGAATCTTGACACGCCATCCCCCCCGTGAGTACAGTCAACAGCGGAGGGACGTGATGCGCCGGTTGAGACTCGCCCTGGCCCAGATGAACAGCACCGTGGGGGACCTCGACCGCAACGCGGCGACGATCCGCCGCCTGATCGGTGAGGCCCGCCGCGCCGGGGCCGACCTCGTGGCGTTCCCCGAAATGGCGCTGCCCGGGTACCCCCCGGAAGACCTGCTACTCAAGCCCCAGTTCATCCGCGACAACCTGCAGGCGCTGGACGCGATCGCGCCCGCGACCCGCGGCCTCGCGGCGATCGTCGGCGTGGTGGATCGCAACGGCGACATCTTCAACGCCGCCGCGGTGCTTGCCGACGGCCGCCGCGTGGGGATGTATCACAAGATGTACCTCCCGAACTACGGCGTGTTCGACGAGGACCGGTACTTTCAGGCGGGGCGGCGCTGCGCCGTCTTTCGGGTGGCCGGCGTCACGGTCGGCGTCAACATCTGCGAGGACATCTGGTACCCCGAGGGCCCGACGCAGCTCCAGGCGCTGGCGGGCGAGGCCGAGGTGATCGTGAACATCAACGCCTCGCCGTACTCCCAGGGCAAGGGCGCGTTCCGCGAGCGGATGTACGCGACGCGCGCGGCTGACAACCTCGTGATGGTCGCGGCGGTCAACATGGTGGGCGCGCAGGACGAACTGGTGTTCGACGGCCACAGTGTGGTCGTCGACCAGCACGGGGCTCTGATCGCGCGGGGCGGGCAATTCGTCGAAGAGCTGCTGGTGGTCGACCTGGATGTCGACGCGGTCTTTCAGTCCCGGCTCCACGACACCCGGCGGCGCAAGAAGAAGCTCGCGCTGCTGGAGCGGGACGGGGAGATCCAGCGGTTCGATCTCCCGCCGCTGAAGCCGCGGCCCCGGCGGTCGCGGCCGGCCCCCGCGGTCCCCGCGCTGCTGTCGCCGGAGGAAGAGGTGTACCGGGCCCTCACCGTGGGCGTCCGCGATTACGTCGCCAAGAACGGGTTCGAGACGGTGGTGATCGGGGTGAGCGGCGGCATCGATTCCGCGCTGACGACCGCGATCGCCGTGGACGCGCTGGGGGCCGCCCACGTCGTGGGCGTCTTCATGCCGTCGCCCTATACGTCGGTCGAGAGCCGGGAGGACGTCGACCGCCTCGCCAAGCGTCTGGGCGTCCGCCTCATCACGCTGCCGATCCACGACGTGATGGCCGATTACCACAAGACCCTGTCGCCCACGTTCGGCAAGCGGCCCCCGGACATCGCCGAGGAAAACATCCAGGCCCGCATCCGGGGCAATCTGTTGATGGCGCTGTCCAACAAGTTCGGCTGGCTCGTTCTCACGACGGGCAACAAGAGCGAGATGAGCGTAGGGTACACGACCCTGTACGGCGACATGGCCGGCGGGTTCGCGGTGATCAAGGACGTGCCCAAGACCCTGGTGTACGCGCTGGCCCGCTTCCGCAACCGCCGGGAGGAGGTGATTCCGCAGCGGGTGTTGGACCGGGCGCCCACGGCCGAGTTGCGCCCCCACCAGCGCGACGAGGACACGCTCCCGCCCTACGCGGTCCTGGATCCCATTCTGCGCGCCTACGTCGAGGACGACCGCAGCGTGGAGGACATCGTGGCGATGGGCTACCCGCGCGCGACAGTCGCGGCCGTGGCCCGGATGGTCGACGGCAGCGAATACAAACGCCGGCAATCCCCGATCGGCATCAAGCTCACCCCCCGCGCCCTCGGCAAGGACCGCCGCATGCCGGTGACGAACCGGTACCGGGAGCGGTGACGACGTGGGCGCTTGACCCCGCTAGCGGGGGATCAGCGGGATCAGAGCGGGATCAGGATCATGGGATCAGGGTCAGACATTGACTTGCAGTGACCAGTTTGGACACCCGGCGCGGGGTGTGCGGCGTCCGAGTTGGCAAGTGCTTTGCGCGCGACGTATTTCACCGCCCTGCACATCATCGCTCCCCACGCGCCGGCTGACGGTCAGGGATTCGTGGCGAACGCCGTCGTGTGAACGCACGGCGCGGGTCTCTCGGTTCCGTTGACCAGTCCCGCACGGCCCTGCTAGAGTAGCCCCTCTCGTGACGGAGCCCGCCGTGTTCACCGAAGAAAAAACCTTCAACCTTCGCTTTAACTTGGAAGTCGCGTTCCCCGACGCGTACGATGGGGACGAAGATCACCATGCCTGGCTCTCGGAGTGGGAGGACGGGATGAAGGGGGAGGTGATCAAGGCGGTCTTCGCTGCGCTCCGGCGCCACCCGTCGTGGACCGCCCACGTGCGCAATCGAGGCGTCTCCGCCGAGAACGAGATTGAGATCGTGGTGGGCAAGACCATTACGGAACGATCTTGAGCACCTCTCCCGCGTAGTCAATCACGTACAGCTCACGCTGCTCGTCTTCTCCGAACGAGCTGATGCTCCGTCCCGTCTCGAGCAGCTTCTGCTGCCGGGTGACGGTGCGGCCGTCGTAGCGGAGCGCCCAGATCCGGCCGTTGCCGAAGTCACCATAGATGTAGGCGCCGCAGAGGGCTGGGAGGGCGCGGCCCCGGTAGACGGGGCCGCCGATCACGGTCGTCCCCTCCGAGCGGGTGTAGTCCAGAATCGGCGGCTCCAGCCCGGTTCGGTCGCAGGTCGACTGGACGCCTGGCGTGCAGATCGTGCCTTCCATGATGTTCCACCCGTAGTTGTTGCCCTTCGCGATCACGTCGATCTCCTCGCGCGCGTTCTGGCCGACGTCCGCGGCGTACAGCCATCCCGTCACGGGGTCGAAGGCGAAGCGCCACGGGTTGCGGAGGCCGTAGGCCCAGATTTCGGGCGCGGCGTTCTTCCGCCCCACGAAGGGATTGTCGGGGGGGATGCCGTAGGCGGCCGTCCCTTCCCCGTGGTCCACGTCGATCCGGAGCATCTTGCCGAGCAGCGTCGCGAGGTTCTGTCCGTTCCCGTGCGGATCGTTGGCCGCGCCGCCGTCGCCCATGCCGATGTACAGCATCCCGTCCGGTCCGAACGCAATCTCCCCGCCGTTGTGGTTGCTGTAGGGCTGGGGGATGGTCAGGAGGATGCGCTCGACGCGCGCGTCGGCCGCGTCGGCCCCCTCGGCCGCCCGGAACTCCGAGATCACGGTGTGCAGCCCGCCCGCCCGGGACGTGTAGTTGACGAAGAACCGGCCGTTCTGCGCGAAGGCGGGGTGAAAGGCCAGCCCCAACAGCCCCATCTCGCCGCCGGAGGTCATCCGATCCCGGATATCCAAAAACGGTGTTTTGAGCGGTTGACCCTTTTTCAGCGACTGGATCGTCCCCCGTTGTTCGACGAGAAACAGTCGCCCGGTCCCGTCGCCCGCGTGGAAGAGCCCGAGCGGCGCCTTCAAGCCCTTGGCGACGGATTTCAGGCGGATCGACGGAAACGGTGGAGGCGGACCCTGCAATTGGCACGGCGCGGGCGAGGCGGCGTGGGCGATCGGCGCGGCCTCGGCCCACGCGCCGACGATCAGGGCGAGGAGAGTGAGACGCGCGATGGCGGTGACGGTGGGCATGGGTTACCTCGGCACGGGGTTGTCAGAAGATCGCGCGCGCCAGCTTTTCACGGTATTCCTCGGCCAGGGGGCTGCGGGCGCCGACGATCTCGAAGATGTGCAGCATCATCTTACGCGCGGCCCCGTCCTTGAAGCGCCGGTCCTGCTTGAGGACGGTCAGATACTCCTCCAACGCCTCCCGATACTGCTGCTTGGCGGCGTGGAGCGAGGCGAGTTGGAAGCGCGCCTCGATGTCCTGGGGATTGCGCCGCAGCGCGGCGCGCAGATCGTCCATCGACGGGGCCGTCGCCTCAAGGCGCGCGAGATCCAGTCGCGCCTTGAGCGCAATCACGTCGTCCTGCACCTGAAGCGGGCCCGCCAGGCGGTCGTACGCCGCCTGGGCGTCCGGCCACCGTTCGAGCCGGACGAGGACGCGGAGCTCGCCCACCGACGCGGCGGCGTGGCGCGGGTCGGCCTGCAACGCCTCGCGGTACGTCCCAAGGGCGTCTTCCCCCCGCTGCTCGGATTCCAGGCGCGCCGCCTGCCCGGCCAGCTCGTCGGCCTTCGTGGGGATCAGGCGCCTGATGAATTCCCGGATGGACGGCTCGGGCAGGGCGCCGATGAATTCATCCACTACCTTGCCGTTGCGGAACGCCTTGACGCTCGGGATCGTCTGGATGCGGTAGCGCTGGGCGAGGGTGAAGTTTCGATCGGTGTCCACCTTGGCCAGGACGACTTGGCCCTCGTACTTCTCCACCACCTCTTCCAGGATCGGCCCCAGGTACCGGCACGGGCCGCACCACTCCGCCCAGAAATCGACGAGCACGGGCACGCGGTGGGACGCCTCGATCACGAGGCGGTCGAACGTGGCCTCGTCGGTGTCGACGATCCAGGGCTCCGTCACGCGGGTCGTCTCCGTGGCGTCACAGGCGCAGGGTCCGAAGGCGGAGCGAGTTGGCGATCACCGACACCGAGCTGAAGCTCATCGCGGCGCTGGCCCAGATCGGACTGATGAGCAGGCCGAAGAACGGGTAGAACAGCCCCGCGGCGACCGGCACGCCGACGGTGTTGTACACGAACGCGAAGAACAGGTTCTGGCGGATCGTCCGCATCGTGGCGCGGCTGAGCCGCCGGGCCCGGACGATGGCGCGCAGATCGCCCTTCACCAGGGTGACCCCCGCGCTCTGCATGGCCACGTCGGTGCCGGCGCCCATCGCGATTCCGACGTGGGCCTGGGCGAGCGCCGGGGCGTCGTTCACGCCGTCGCCCGCCATGGCGACGATGCGGCCTTGGGCTTGGAGTCGCCGGACGATGTCGCGCTTCTGGTCCGGCAGCACCTCGGCCGTGACCTCGTCGATCCCGAGCCGGGCGGCGACCGCCCGGGCGGTGACCCGGGAGTCGCCGGTGAGCATGACGATGCGCACGCCGTCGCGGTGCAGTTGATCGATCGCCTCGGGCGTCGTCGATTTGATGGGGTCCGAAATGGCGAGCAGCCCGGCGACGCGGCCGTCCACCGCCAGCCACACGACGGTGGCTCCGTCGCGGCGCTTCGCGTCGGCGCGCGCGGCCAGGTCGCCGACGGTGAGGCCGCGCTCCTCCAGCATCGTCTGCGTGCCGAGGACGATCTGACGGTTCTCGACGACGCCCTCGACGCCCTTGCCGGTCGTCGACTGGAAGGATCGGACCTCCGTCAGGCGAAGGTCCCTGGCCTGGGAGCCCGCGACGATTGCCGCGGCCAGCGGGTGTTCGCTTGCGCGCTCCAGGCTTGCGGCCAAGCGCAGGACCTCGTCCGCCTCGAATTCCGGAGCGGGTTCGACCGAGTCCAGGCGGGGCTTGCCCTCGGTCAGGGTGCCGGTCTTGTCCACGACCAGGGTGTCCACCCGTTCGAGCATCTCCAGCGCCTCGGCGTTCTTGATCAACACGCCGGTCTCGGCCCCGCGCCCCACGCCGACCATGACCGCCATTGGCGTGGCCAGGCCCAGCGCGCACGGGCAGGCGATGATCAGCACCGCCACCGCGCTGACCAGGGCGAGCGCCAGGCGGGGATCCGGACCCCACGCGGCCCAGATCCCGAACGAGAGGAGGCTCACCGCCACCACGATCGGCACGAAATAGCTCGACACGGTGTCGGCGACGCGCTGGATCGGCGCGCGGCTGCGCTGCGCGTCGCCGACCATGCGGACGATCCGGGCCAACAGCGTGTCGGCGCCGACCCGCTGCGCCGTCATCACCAGGCTTCCCGTCCCGTTGATCGTGCCGCCGACGAGCGGGGAGGCCGTGGTCTTCTCCACCGGGATCGGTTCGCCGGTGATCATCGACTCGTCCACCGAGGAGCGGCCGTCCGAGACAACGCCGTCCACGGGGACCTTCTCCCCCGGCCTCACGCGCAGGACGTCGCCCGGCATGATCTGATCGAGCGGGACGTCCTCCTCGCGCCCGTTGCGGAGGCGGCGCGCGGTCTTGGGGGCGAGGCCGAGCAGCGCTCGAATGGCCGAGCCGGTCCGGCTGCGCGCGCGGAGCTCCAGGACCTGGCCGAGCAGGACCAGGGCCGTGATCGCCACCGCGGTGTCGAAATAGGGTTCGACCGCGCCGTGCGCGCGAAAGCCCCCGGGAAAGGCGCCGGGGACGACGGCCGCGGCCACGCTGTAGAGAAAGGCGGCGCCGACGCCCAGGGCAATGAGGGTGAACATGTTGAGGCTGCGGTTGACGACGGACGCCCAGCCCCGCTCGAAGAACGGTTTCCCGGCCCAGAGGACGACCGGCGTCGAGAGCAGGAGTTGGATCCAGTTGGAGACCGGGAGGGAGATGATGTCGCGCATACGTCCCGGAAACAGCAGGTCCGCGGCGGCGAGGGCGACGACGGGCAATCCCACCACCACGCTGACCCGGAACCGGCGGGTCATGTCGATCAGTTCGGGGTTCGGCCCCTCGTCCAATCGGATCGTCCGCGGCTCGAGCGCCATCCCGCACTTGGGGCAGGCCCCCGGGCGAT
This sequence comes from Nitrospirae bacterium RIFCSPHIGHO2_01_FULL_66_17, assembly GCA_001803875.1. Taxonomy (GTDB): domain Bacteria; phylum Nitrospirota; class Nitrospiria; order 2-01-FULL-66-17; family 2-01-FULL-66-17; genus 2-01-FULL-66-17. The sequence continues at coordinate 48,128 of MHEO01000002.1, forward strand.
CGCGGACGATCTCGGGATCCATCGGGCAGATATACTCCACGCGGCTTCCCGGCGGAGCGAGCGACGACGCGCCCGGCGGGGGCGCGGCCGGTCGGGGCCGGGCGGGGCCGAAGGTGATCAGGCCCTCCGCTGGCCGCGAAAGGTAGCGGTCGGGGTTGGCCGTGAACTTCTCGCGGCAGCCGGGGTTGCAGAAATAGTAGGTGGCCCCCGCGTGGATGTGGGTTCCCCCACCGGGATGGCTGGTGTCGACCGACATCCCGCAGACGGGATCTTGCGCGCTCAGATTGGTTTCGGCAGGCGTCACACGCGGGTCCGCATCATACATGGGGATGACACCCGCGAGCCTAGCGTAAACGGTTGTTCGGAATCAAGGCGCGCCATCTTGTATTTTCCGTCGCAACTCGGTAGGCTCGCGTCCACAACGGGAGGGCGGACGATGCAGACCTATCAACAGACGAGCGAACCCGTGGCCGCGGCCGACGACCCCGCGGCGCGCGATCTCCTCCAGCGCGCCTTCGGCTCGACGTACCGCTGGAGCGCGGCGTTCAAGGGATTTTCGGCGCGGCTGCGCGTCGAGGAAGCGGGGAGGGCCGTCGAAGGCACCGTGGACGTGAGGTTGCCCGAGTCGATCACCGTGTCGCTGGCCGACCCCGAGCTGCAGAAGTGGACGGAGGGGCAGGTCGGGATGATGGCCGTCCACCGCGGCCACCGGACGTTTGAAGAAGCCGACGGGCGGCACACGCTGACGCTGGGCGAGGAGGATGGCCACCCGCTGGGACGGCTCCTGCTCATCCACGGCGACGGGATGAACTCCCGATACCGCGTCGCGGGCGACCGGATCCGGCAGATCAACCGCAGCATGGGGCCGGTGCGGTTCACCATCAACGTCGAGGACGCGCTGACCACGCCGGACGGCCGGCACCTCACGACCCGCTACACCGTGTATTACTTTCACCCGACGGACGGCGCGATCAAGCAGGTGGACAGCATCACGGATCATCATGCGGTCGTGGACGGCGTCCATCTGCCGGGAACGCGCCGCATCATCAACGCGGAACACGGCGAGGTCCGGGTGCGGATGCTGGTGTTCAGCGACCACAAACTGGCGTGACTGGGGGGAAGAGCGATGCGGTGTCCCACGTGTGATTGGACCACGGTGTCGTACGAGATGGAGACGCGTGAGTGGCGGTGCAAGCGGTGCCGGGCGGTGGTGACGGAGGGCGCACGGCCGGGACGGTCGCTCGGCGCGAGTGGTCAGCCGTCGGCTCCGCCCCCGCCCGGTCGGCGTCGGGATCGGCGCGCACGGCCAAGGGCGCGGCGAAGCCCGCCGCGAAGCCCTCCGTCAAGAAGACGTCTGCACGCCCGAAGGCTAAAGCCGGGGCCAAACCGGCGCGGCGGGGACGATGACGCCCGTCACGATTTATTACAACCCCAAGTGCGGCACGTGTCGAAAGACCCTGGACCGCATCCGCGCGAAGAGCATTGAACCGACGATCGTGGAGTACCTCAAGGATCCGCCGTCGGCGGCCGACCTGGAGAAGCTGCTCGCGTTATTGGGCATGGAGCCCCGCGACCTGATGCGGACGAAGGAACCTCTCTACGCCGAGCGCGGGCTCGACAACCCCGCGCTCACCCGCCGGCAACTCATCCAGGCGATGGTCGCCTTTCCGATTGTGATTCAGCGGCCCATCGTGGTGGCGGGAGGGAAGGCCATCGTGGCCCGGCCGCCAGAACGCGTCGACGAGCTCCTCTAGACGCCTGTCCATGATGGGCCATCTGTGGCGTTGTCGGTCGGCCTCGCGTGCTCACGTACGACTCAGTACGCTCCGCGCGCGAGGCCTCCCTCCGCCTTGCATCTGATCCATCCTGAACAGGCTCCCCTGCTGGGTACGCAGGGAAAAAAGGGACGGTCGTGTGACCGTCCCTTTGAAGACATCGGTCTGAGGTCAGTTGAACAAGGCGAGGCCGTGGCCGGAGGCGGCCATGAAGAAGAGCATCGGGATCGAGAGCACGGTGTTGGTGCGGGAGGCCAGGAACGCGCGGCGCGCGCAAATCTTCTTCTCGTCCGCCGAGGCCGGGACGAGGCCGAGGACGCGTTTCTGGTTGGGCCAGATGATCCCCCACACGTTGAGGAGCATGATTGTGCCCAGCCACGCGCCCATGCCGATGATGGCGTACTGGCCCTTGAGCATGAAGGCGTCGCCGAAGTGGGCGCCCAGGAGCGCCGCGCCGAACAGCCACGTGGCGAGCGCGGCCCAGCGAAACCAGTTGAGCGCCCTCGGCACGAGGTGCTTGAAGGCCTCGGTCTTCCCCTCCGCCGAGACGGCCTTCAGGAACGGCACCTGGACGAAGTTGAAGTAGTACAACAAGCCGATCCAGACGATGCCGGCCAACAAATGGCCCCACCGGAAGAACAACGCGATATTGGATCCCTCCATGAGATGTCCCCCCTGGTTAGACGAGCGCGTTGATGAACGCGTACAGAACGGCCGTGAGCACGAATCCCGAGATGATCGTGCCCCAAATGGAGTCCAATGGGTTGGTCATACGCTCCTCCCTGATGGAATGTGTGCCGACTCGGTGACGCCAGCAAAAAACCGCGGCTATGATAGTCGGCGGCCGTGCCCGCTGTCAATGAGCGGGATATCGACGTCCGCGCACGGGGTGCTTGAATCGGATCGGCATCTTATGGCACCATACCGCCTCAGTCATCGGTGAAGCGGGAGGTCGTGATGTTGGTGCCGCGTCGATTGGTGGGGACGGTCCACGTGTTTCAGGGACCGGCGAAGAGCAATCCCGTCGCGCTGTATGCCCGAAAGGACGGGGAGGCATACCGGATCGCCGCGGTGGTGGAACCGTGGACCACCGTCGTCGGAAATGGTCCGACGATCAACAAGGCGGCGGGGGATTTCGAGATCAAATGGAAGGCGCAGCCGATCCCCGCCGATCAGTACACGGGGCCGCATTGGGAAGAGGGGATCAAAGCCGAGAAACCCCCGGCGCCGCCGAAGCCCGCCGCTGCCGCAGCGACTCCCGCTCAGCCGACGCCGCTCGCGGGAGCGGGGGATGCCTCAACGGTTGGTGGATGACGGGTGCAGGAGCCTGTTCAGGAATGGTCAGATGCAAGGCGGAAGGAGGCCTTGCGCGCGGAGCGTACTGGGTCGTACGTGAGCACGCAAGGCTGACTGACAACGCAGCAGATGGCCGTTCATGGACAGGCTCCTAGGGTGTCCACTCGCTGGGGGACAGCGTGCGGACCGTCAAGGCGTGGATCTCGCCCTGCATTTCTGACTGCAAGATGCTGAACACGAGGCGGCGCCGATCGAGCGGATTGAGGCCCTCGAATTTCGGCGAGACGACGACGAGGGTAAAGTGGCCGCCGCCCGCGACCGCCCCGGCGTGTCCCGCGTGTTTCCATGAGTCGTCCTCGACCTCGACGTGGATCGCGTCCAGGTCGGTTTTTATCTTGCGTTCTATGGCGGTCTTGGTGGCCTGCGATTGTGCGGTCATGAGTGAATCTCCGGGGTGAAGCGGATGTCAGGATACAAAAACCGTCAGGGAAGGACAAGGGCTCGGGCGCTCGATTTGGCAGCGGCGAGCGCGAACGGGGCTCATAGACAAGGGAGGGAATGATGCCGGCGACCGAATCGGAATACAAGGGCAATCCCATGATCGTGCTGACGCAGGGTCCGGAGGACAAGTTCCCTTTTCAGTTCGGTCTCAAGAAGGCCAAGCTGATCCTGGAGCATCTGGACGACATCAAGCAGTTCGTCACGAAGCATTCGAAGTAGTCCGGGAGCGCCCAGCCGATGAAGCCACACCGCGCCACACGGCTCTCGATCCATCCCGACAACCCGCAAGGCCGACACATCGCCCGCGCGGTTGAGGCGTTGCGAAACGGCGGGATTGTCGTGTATCCCACCGACACGGTGTACGGCCTCGGCTGCGACATCACCCACCGGGATGCGATCGACCGCATCATCCGGCTGAAGGGTCGCGACCCCAAGAAGCCGATGTCGTTCATCTGCGCCGACCTGACCCATATCAGTCGATACGCCGCCGTCTCGGATTTCGCCTATAAAATCTTGAAGCGATATCTTCCCGGTCCCTACACCTTCGTCCTGCCTGCGAGCCGGGAGACTCCCAAGGCTCTCCAGACCACATTGCGGACGGTGGGCATTCGGATTCCCGCCCATCCCGTCCCCACCGCGCTGGTCGCCGGGCTTGGCCAGCCGCTGCTGAGCACCAGCGCCAATCGGTCCAACGAGCAGACGATCTCGGAACCCGAGGAACTCGAAAGCCGCCTGGGGCACGACGTCGATCTCATCCTGGAATGCGGCGCGTTGCCGGTGCTTCCGTCGAGCGTGATCTCGCTCGTGGGCGACCAGGTCACGGTCCTTCGCGAGGGATTGGGCGATCTGTCGCCGTTTCTGGTGCCCCTGTAGGGGCGGGTTTGAAACCAGCCCCTACCCAAGTGCGCGGCCGTGGCGGATCAATAGCTCGCTCAACGTGCGGCCTTTCGCGTCGAGCGGCGGGCGGCTCAACTCCTCGATCGGGCACGGCAGACGGTAGGTCCAGTTGTGCGGTCCCACGGTCGCGGGAACGTTGATCTGCTCGTCGTGGCCGAAGACGTCCTGGAGGGGGAGGATCACCAGGCCCGATCCGGAACCGATTAAGCGGTCCAACACCAGCCGGTGCCATTCGTCGGTGAAGAGTCCGGCTTGGTCGGCTTTCGAACGCCGCACGTCTTCGTAGTCGAACAGTTTTAAGAAGGCCCGTCGTTCGTCGTCCGGCAGCGTCTTCCACCACGTCGAGAGCGTGCCGGTGTCGTGCGTGCCGGGGGTGGTGAGCGAGACGTACGGATACGACGCCGGATCGCGGTAGATGCCGTCGTCGCGCTCCCATCTGAGCACCTTGTGCCCCGCGATGCCCATCCGCGACAGCGTCTCGCGGACGAACGGCGGAATCGTCCCCAGATCTTCGGCCACCGGCAGGCAGTTGCCCGCGCTCTCGGCGATCATGGTGAGAAATTGCTCACCCCGCCGGATTTGCCGCGGTTCGTCCGGCGGCTCGAAACGGGACGAAGCCTGTTTGGACATGACCCAGACGCGGAAGAAGCCCACGACGTGGTCGAGCCGAAGCAGGTCGAACCACGCCCGAGCCGCCCGAACTCGAAGCGTCCACCAGGGAAACCCCGCCGCCTCCATGACCGACCATCGAAAGAGCGGCAACCCCCAATCCTGTTCGGGGTTGACGGGATCGGCCGGCGCGCCGACGGTCTGGCTCGTGTCGAATTCGTCGAGACGACTCCACACGTCCGCGCTGTCACGGCTGACCAGGAACGGGAGGTCCCCCATGAGGCGGATGCCTCGTTGT
>MHEO01000002.1:53513-54269 GCA_001803875.1 Nitrospirae bacterium RIFCSPHIGHO2_01_FULL_66_17
ATCCACTGAAGGTATTGGCGGTAGAGGAGTTCGTCGGCATGCTCGGCGCTCAGGCGGCGGATCGCCTCGGGGTCTCTCTGTCGATACGCGGGGGGCCATTCGGCCCAGTCGCGGCCGCCGTGCAGGGCTTTCAGCACACGGAAACGGGCGTAGGGTTCGAGCCAGTCGGCGTGATCACGGAGAAAACGGCGAAAGGCGTGGGCGCGGGGTGTGTCGGCCTTCCATTCCACGCGGAGAAAGAACGCGAAGCCCATCCGCAAGAGCCGATCCTTCAGGTCTCGAATCGGTTGGTAGGCGACGCGGGGCGCGGAGCGCCACGACGCGAGATCGCGGCGCACGGCCGGTGAGTCGAGTGTGCGCTGCGCGTCTTCGCAGCGCACGACGTCTTCCATCCGATCGACCGCCAGATAGATCGGATCGGCCGCCAGGGCACTGAGGGCCTGGTAGGGCGAGGTTTCTCCCGGCGCCAACTCGTTCATGGGAAGAAGCTGCAGCACCTCCAGCCCGCACGAGGCCATCCAGTCCATCAAGGGTGGGAGATCCCGAAAGTCGCCGATGCCGAAATCGCTCGACGTGCGGAGCGAGAACAGCGGGACCATGACGCCGGCGGTCTTGCGGGGAAGAAAGGGCAGGGGAAGAGGGAATTCCTTCACGTTGTGCTCCGGTGAATGTGGCCACACGGTAAAGAATGTCCGGATGATGTGTCAAGGATCGATTCGCGGCTGCGCGCCATGCCCGGCGCACGATAGAAAAGGG
>MHEO01000002.1:54282-58882 GCA_001803875.1 Nitrospirae bacterium RIFCSPHIGHO2_01_FULL_66_17
CCCCCCCTTCCCTTGCCTGATCGGTTTTCTTACTGGATGAGTTTGCCTTCCGTGTATTTGGTCCCTGTCACCGTAGGAGCTGTGCCCAAACTCGGGTCGCTGAATGCGGGTATTGTTGATAGGTCTACATTCCCAGCTGCTGTCAGACTTGGAAGAGTCAGTCCCGTGGTATTGGTCACCACGTCCAGAAACACACTGACCTCGAGCGGTTTGATCAAGTAACTCTTGGTGGAGTCTTCCGCGTCGATGACCTGGGTGCCTGCCGGGATATTGATGATCTTATTGGCGATCGTGCTGCTCATGGTGAAATCATTTTTCCTCAGTTCTTCATACATGTCTGGCAGGCCGTGCATCCAGCCGTCAAACTGGAGGGAGAGAGTTTTACTATCGCCTGCCCCGTTGGGGATTGTCACAGGGGTGAAGCGGACCGGATCGCTTACCAACACATAATTATTGTTGGAATCCTTCAGATACGTGATCTTGCCCCAGTTTTCACCCTCTCTCGGGTAGTCCCAGTTAAATTGGGTGCCGGTGGCCGCATTATTGACGTAGGCCATCAGCCCCCATATGCCTCTCGTGACCACACCGCCTACGGAAACTCCTGTATTCGGATTGCCACTGATGTCTCTGTCGTTGTCGCCGATGGTCAGGTACTTCAGTTTCAGGAAGGTCAAGCTTGACGAGTCGGTGTCAAACGTGAATGTGGAGTCATTGTCCGGATTCCAGGCAGTCTTAAAGACCATCCCCGACTGTAAAAATGGGTTTGTGGTTGAGGCGACATTGACAGGGTTCGCAACGGTCTGGGTCTCGACTTTGACGTCATAGGTCGAGGCAGCGGTCCGTTTGACGATGTAATTGGCCCCTTTGCTGTTGATGTACAGTTCCTGATTCAATGGCAGTACGTACGTTTTGTCTGCAGAGTCATCGAAATTAGGGGTCCAGGTCCGGGTATCAAACGAGAGCAAAGTCTTTTCGACCCAACTGGTGCCGTTATACATGATGTAAATGGACCCTCCGACACTTGCCCAGAGCTGGTCCCCATTAGCCGGATTGTATTGCTGGAGCGGGCTTGCGGCTGTGCACTGTCCGTTCATACAGTTGGCCACATAGAAACCGGGGGTACCGCTCGTGAGGTAGACGTAATTGACATTGGTTTGACCATTAAATCGATTGATATTCACGAACTTCTTTTTATCGTTGGTACTCACAGCCAGGGAGGGTAACGAGTTTGTAAAGTCTTCTTCGGTTTCACACGTCATGCCGCCCGGTGGCGGGGCCCACGTGGGATTCTTGCAGTTATTCCATGTTGCGGTGTTGGTACGGTACACCAGGTTGTAAGATTCATTGATCCAGGTCTCTACAGGGATGTTTGCGATATCATTAACGCTTGCAGAAACCGTGGACCTCTTGACAAGCGTCCCTGTGAAAGCCGCTGAGACGGTGTAGGTCTCGGCGGTCTGGCCCTCACCTCTGTCTTGACGGGTCACGACCGTCCCCGCCGGGATCGATGTGTCCGGACCCCCGGCCCAAAGCTGGTGCCTCCCCTGCCATGCCCCATAATAGCCAAACATGGGGGTGCCGTTCAGGATGAAGTTGACAGGAAATCCAAATGTCTTGGTCCTGTTGATGTTGTTACCCGTCGTGGCATCAAACAGACCATAGCGGTGGGTCATCTGTTTATTCGAAGTCCTGTTCACATGCCGAACCGCACCACTGCCTTTCTGAACAGCCATGTAACCTGAATTGTAGGCGTAGCTCGCGCTCGTAGGGCTCGGAGTACAGGGCCACGAGGTACAGCTCTCAAAGTCCGGAAAGAGGACCTTCCCATACCCCTCTGTGGCGGACTTGAACAGGATCGCCTTGTGTTCCTCAACGAAATTCGGACCCATGGGGAAGCGGTCGTGGAGCTTGATGATGGAGACTCCGCTTTCTTTCGTGGCATGGGCCAAGAAATAATCGGTCCCGGTGGTGCCAAACTTGACATTGAGCGTCCAGACCCCGAAGTCGGCAAAAGAACCATCCACATTTTGGGTGGCGGACTCATAGATTTTGAACTCAGCCTGAATGTCTTCTGATTGCCCATCCTGCACGCTGCTGATCCAGACCCGCACACGGTTCACATCCTGGCCGTTTTCCACAATCATTTGTGAATCCACGATCCAGGGCTCCAGTTTCTTCACCTCTATTCCGTTTGATTCCTCCTCCCAGGCCACCATGGCTTTGTAAGGACCCTGGTTGATGTTCGCTGAGTCGGCATATTTAGTCTGACCAAGTGCCGTCAACACCTGTTCAATGATATCGAACTGCTCCAGGGTTCGCTCCTCCACAGATGTGAGTGTTGTGGCCTTGGTGTAGTCGGTGCCCGCATCGGTTGCGGCGGCGTTCAATATCGTGATGGCCGTTTTCAGGCTGGTGCTCGAATTCGTGGGTACCGCGGAGATTTCGGTCGGCACGGCGAACCCGGTGCTGACTGTGGACGAGGATGAACTGCCCCCGCTGTTACACGCGACAAGTAGGAACCCTGTGAGCACAACCATCAAAGCCGGTGCGGTGACTCGTTTCATGGTCGCGACCTCCTCTGACATAAAAAAAGCCCATTTCCCGTGGGAAATGAGCCGCACGTTTCCAAACACACAAAGCCAGTTGTGTTTGATCCAGGCGGCCCAACCGGCATGCCCTCCCGTCCCACCCAAGAAGGCGAAGCCTTGAAGCTTTGCGTCCCAATCTTTCGATTGGTTTGCCCTTACGTGGATCAAGTCCTCTGTCGCAACAGAGTTGGGAGAAGAATAGCGAGCGTCAATATTTTGTCAAGCGTGCTTTACGGAAAACGACGAAGGCCGTTCGGATACAACATCACGTCGTCTTGCAGGCTGTGAAGGGCACGTGGGGATTAATCCGCCTCCGACGCGACAAGGCGATGACGTCCGGCTGTTGACATGTCGTGATCTCCTGCTAAGGTGAAGCCGGACATTCCGTCCGTCCGCGCGATGACATGAAATCCAAGACACACCGGAAACCAGTCGTTCTCCCTCCCGCCGTCGATGAAACGACCGTCGAGGCCGCCGACTCGTTCGGCAAGCGGCTGGATCGGCCGGTCAGGGATTTGGCGTGTTTGGTGGTCATCGCCGGCGCCGCGATCGGAGAGAAGATTCCATTGACGCAGCACCGCGTCGTCATCGGGCGCCTGTCGGACGTCGAGATCTGCCTCGATGATTCGATGGTGTCCCGCCGGCACGCCGAGCTCGCGATCGGCCCGGACGGTCGCGCCGTCATCCGAGACCTGGGGAGCCGGAACGGCACGTTTTGCAATGAACGCCGGGTCACGGAAGAAGTCCTTCATGACGGCGACCTGATTCGGATCGGCGGCACGGCGCTCAAATATCTGGAGGCCGATAGTGTGGAGCATCTCTACGTGAGCGTGATGGCGGACCGGGCCGCGCAAGACGGCCTCACGGGGTTGTTCAACAAGCGAACGTTTCAGGACCATCTGCGTCGCGCTTTTTCCCGCTGCCGCAACCTCCACGAGCCGCTCTCGGTGATCCTCGTCGACGTGGACTTCTTCAAGCGGATCAACGATCAATGGGGCCATCCTGTCGGAGACTATGTGCTGAAGGAGATCGCCGTCCGGCTCAAAGACGGTTTCCGGCCGACCGATCTGTTCGCGCGGTGGGGCGGGGAGGAGTTGGGCCTGATCCTGCCCTACACCAACGGGAAGGAAGCGGCCGCCGTGGCCGAGCGGATGCGCGCGGGCGTGGCCTCGCCGCCGTTCGTGTTTGAAGGGCGGACGATCGAGGTGACGATCAGCTTGGGCGTTGCGGAGATGGTCGAGAGCGTGGAGGACGCCGACGCGCTCGTGGCCCATGCCGACCAGGCGCTGTACGCCGCCAAGCGGGAGGGGCGCGATCGAGTCGCCTGCTTCGCGGACCCGCCGCGGTTGCCTGCCCGGCGACGAACTCGACGCCGCGCGGCCTGAGCCTCCCGCTCAGGCGGACGACCCTCGATCAGTACAGGTATCCCACCCCGATCCCGAATCCCGTGAATGCCCCCTGGTCTCGGGAATAGAGCAGCTCGATCTGAAGGCTCCTGGCTCGCTCGGCGGCCGCTTGTTGGTGCCGTTCTACGTGGCGGATGAGTCCGAGCCCGACCGCGTAGTAATTCCTCGACGCGAGCGTATCGTCGCCTTCCTGTCCCACGAGATCGAAACCGAACCGCCCCGTGAGATAGGGGGCAGGATACGCGGCCAGCGGGTGCCAACGCGCCACCCAATAGACGGGCAGATAACTCAGGATCGCCGAATCGGTCTGTGACTGGAACATCTGGAGCTCGATGCCCAGGCCGACGTACCCTTTCTCCCGGTAGGGTGAAGTCATTTCGGCTGAAAACGACACGCCGATTCGCGGTTTGTCATCACCGCGTGTATTGACCACTCCGCGCAGACCGACTCGGCGGTCGCGCGCGACCGGCGGCGCCGGCGGAGCGACCGGTGGCTCGGCAGAGGGGGGGGGCGCGGGGGGCGGCTCGGCAGAGGGTGTGGGCGGCACGGGTTGAGGCGGGGCTTGCGTCGGTGGTTCGACGGGAACCTGGGGCTCGGGTGCCGAGG
>MHEO01000002.1:58892-66281 GCA_001803875.1 Nitrospirae bacterium RIFCSPHIGHO2_01_FULL_66_17
GCTCGGAGGGATCGGTTGGACGGGAGGGGGCTGGTCCGTCGCTGCGGACGGAGCGACCGGTTCCGCCTGTTCCGCCGACTCCGGTGCAGGGATGGGAGTGGCCTGATCTTCCGCGGCGGCGATTGAAGCGCTCAAGACCGTTGCGATGAGCAGGAGAGCCCCGATTCCCCTCCAGAGGACGAATCCTAAATGGGAGAGCCGATGTATCAGATGTATCAAGAGATTAGACGGACCGTGTGCCCGCGTAAACGGCGCGAGGAGCCTGTCCATGAATGGCCATCTGCTGCGTTGTCGGTCGGCCTCGCGTGCTCACGTACGACTCAGTACGCTCCGCGCGCAAGGCCTCCTTCCGCCTTGCATCTGGCCATCCCTGAACAGGCTCCAACATCTGAGTGCTCGGACAGGCTCCCAGATTAGCATGAATCATCCGCCGGAGACAACGTGCCACGATCGTGCACGATCGCTTCCGGGCGAACCCGCGAGTTGCGTCGGCCTGTGCGTTCGGAGGATAATCGCCGACAACGCGTGTCTGGTGAGCTCGATGGATCAATACGTCTCCTCAAGGGCCACGCACCGCCCTCGATTCCGGATCGCGCTGGCGCTCGGCCTGTTGGTGTCGGTGGCCGCCGCGTCGCTCGCGTGGGCCGAATCCGACGCGGTCCTGACGATCGCCGCCTTTTCCTCGGCGCCCGAGGGCGCGGCCACGCCGCCCGGCTGGGCGCCTCTCACCTTCAAGAAGATCCCCACGCGCACCGAGTACGCCGTCGTCAAAGACGGAGAGGTGACGGTGGTGCGGGCCGAGAGCCGGGCCGGCGCCTCCGGCCTGACGCGCCGGGTGTCGGTCGATCTCCGCGAGTACCCCCTCATCGAGTGGCGGTGGAAGGTCTCCAACGTGATCGCCAAGGGGGACGTGCGCACCAGGGCGGGCGACGACTACGCGGCGCGGATCTACATGACGTTCGCCTACGATCCCGACACGGTGAGCTTCTCCAGGAAGCTCAAGTACAAGGCCGGGCGGCTGCTGTTCGGCGACGTCCCGATCGGCGCGATCACCTATATCTGGGAGCGCGCCGTGCCGGAGGGGACGATCGTGGACAACGCGTACACCGACGTCGTGAAGATGATTGTGGTCGAAAGCGGGAAGGGTCACGTCGGGCGCTGGATGACCGAGGAGCGGAACCTCGACGACGATTACCGGAAGGCCTTCGGCGAGGACCCCCCGCTGGTCAACGGCGTGGCGATCATGACCGACACGGACAACACCGGCGAGACCGTGACGGCGTACTACGGGGACATCGTCTTCAAGAAGGCCCGGTAATGGGCGAATGACCGGGATCGTCGGGAGGGCCGGGCGGGGCGTCATGGTCGGATTGCTGATCGTCGGGGCGTGCCTCGCGCTCCTCGTGTGGGGGTTGGCCGCGATGTTCTGGATGCCGGGCACCAGTCCCTCCGGCCCGCTTCCGCCCCTGACCGACACTGAGGCGGCCCTCGCCGACGCGCTCCGCGCCGACGTGAAGGCCCTGGCGGCCGGTATCGGCGAGCGCAACGCGGGCCGGTACGAAGCCCTGCAGGCGGCGGCCGATTACATCGACGCGTCGTTCGAGGCGGCCGGCTACGTGGTGTCGCGTCAGCGCTACGTCATGGACGGCCGTCCCTACGACAACATCGAGGTCGAACGGCGGGGCGTCGCGCAGGCCGACGAGGTCATCGTCGTGGGCGCGCACTACGACACCGTGCCCGGATCGCCGGGCGCCGACGACAACGCCACCGGGGTGGCGGCCACGCTCGCCCTCGCCCGGGCGTTCGCGGGCCTGGATCTCCCGCGGACGGTGCGGTTCGTCGCGTTCGTGAACGAGGAGGCCCCGTACGCGCACACCGCGCGGATGGGGAGCGTGGTCTACACGGCCCGCGCCCGCGAGCGGGGCGAGCGCGTCGCGGCGATGCTCAGCCTGGAGACGATGGGCTCTTTCGCCGACGAACCCGGGAGCCAGCGATACCCCTCCGTCCTCCGCTGGATCTATCCCGACGCCGGCAATTTCATCGCGTTCGTGAGCAACCTGCCGTCGCGGCGTCTGCTCAAGGATGCCGTCGAGATCTTCCGCCGTCATGCCTCGGTCCCGTCCGAGGGCGGCGCGCTGCTCGAGCGCCTGCCCGGCGTGGGATGGTCCGACCACTGGGCGTTCTGGCGGCAGGGCTACCCTGCGATCATGGTCACCGACACCGCGCCCTTTCGTTACGCGGCGTACCACAGCGCCCAGGACACCCCGGACAAGGTGGATTTCGGGCGGCTGGCGCGGGTCGTCGCGGGCCTGGAACACGTCGTGGCCGGCCTCGGCGGCGCAAGGACGCGAACGCCGTCCCGGGATCGAGTCGACGTTCGGACGGACGGGTTGCATCCAGCGGACCGGTCGATGTGACGCCATGGCCCTGACCGCCACGATTTTTAAAGTCACGCTGCAGATCGCCGACATGGACCGCCACTACTACCACGATCATGCCCTCACCATCGCGCGCCACCCCTCCGAAACCGACGAGCGGATGATGGTGCGGGTCCTGGCCTTCGCGCGACACGCGCACGAACACCTGTCGTTCGGCAGGGGACTGAGCACCGAGGACGAGCCCGATCTCTGGCAAAAGGATCTGACCGGCGCCATCGACCTGTGGATCGACGTGGGTCAGCCGGACGACAAACACGTTCGCAAGGCCTGCGGCCGCGCGAAACAGGTCGTCATCTACACCTATGGCGGCCGGAGCGCCGACCTGTGGTGGGAGCAACACCGGGCCAAACTCGAACGCGCGGAGAACCTGACGGTCCTGAACCTCCCGGTGGAGACCACCCGCGCCCTAGCCAGGCTCGCCCAACGCAGCGTCCACCTGCAATGCACGATTCAGGATGGACAGATCTGGATCGGGGATCGGGATGACACGGTGCAGGTCGCACTGACGACGCTCAAACGCGCGTCGACCCCGTCTCACTGACCTCGATTCCCGAACCCGGGGTCAGACGGGGAAACCCGCCGCCGCGACGCTGACGTATCCCGTCGCGCGGGCGGACGTCAAGTCACTACACGACGTTTAACCCGGAACCCCGCAAAGGGTTATGGTGATCTGCCCGTGTCGGCAGGGGGGGAGGACTTGTGCGAGAAATACTACTCTGAGCTACCCCCTAGGGGTTCAATTGTTTCCTGTTGGGGGGCCTAGTTGACCAATGACGGTCACATGCTACATTTTGGGGGACACACTCCTTCCCCGGATGGCCCGAGAGGCTGACCACGGAAGACCAGGGGGCAAATGGGCGGACAACGATATCCTGACGGTGAACTCGTGTCGGACCCGATGTCTCCCGGTCGTACGCCCAGTCCATTGGCCCTTACAACGTTAACGTGTTTTCCCAGGTTCCTTCACAGTCAGAGAAAGGATGTTCCCCCATGGCCTTGATACTCGTCATCGATGACTCGACCTTCCAGCGCCACATGATACGCACGATGGTCGAGTCGGCGGGCCACCATGTCTTAGAGGCCAGCAACGGGCGCGAAGGTCTGCAGTTACTGGGCTCCAAAAAGCCTGACTGCGTCTTGATGGACCTGATTATGCCCGAATTGAATGGGTTCTCGATGCTCAAAACGTTCCAGGGTTCTCACTCGAAAATTCCAGTCGTGATCGTCACCGCGGACATCCAGCAAAGCACCTATAAACAGTGCCTGGAACTCGGCGCGGTTGCCGTGCTGAACAAACCCTTGAGGCCCGATGAGCTGCACAAGACGATCCAGAAGGCTCTTGGTGTGAAGGACCAGGCCGCCTAATGAACCTGAAACCCGAACAGATCGACGCCCTGACGGAACTCATCAATATCGGCGTCGGCCGTGCGGCCGGGGTGTTAAATCAGATGCTTCACCACCACATCACCTTAGAAGTCCCGAATATTAAGGTGCTGTCTCATCAAGAGCTGAGACAGGGATTGAACGGACTCGATCAGGGCACCGTCTCCACAGTCCGAATGGACTTTAAGGGCGCCTTCTCAGGCACCACCGCATTAGTGTTCCCACCGGCTAGCGCCGCACACTTGGCGGCGATTCTTTCCCAAGAGGATCCCGAGAACTCGGATCTGGATTCGGTGCGAATCGGTGCGTTAACCGAAGTGGGGAATATCGTCATCAACGGAGTCATGGGTTCGATCACGAACGTACTCGCACAGTACGTCAGCTATTCCATGCCCTTGTATCTGGAAGACACCATCGAGAACCTTCTCATCTCGCATTGCTCAGATTCCGGTTCCGTTGTTCTCGTGGCCCAGACACGATTTACCATTGAGCACCTCCAGATTGAAGGGGACATCATCCTGCTCTTCGAAAGCTCGTTTGACGCGTTGCTTGCGGCGATTGATCGAGTTCAGGATCAACACCTTGAGTGAAGACGTTGTCCCCACTGTTGACCATGGATTTGCCGCACTCGATTACGTCCCTGTCGGAATCTTCGTGCTCCGCGAGGATTCCTCGGTGCTATTTTGGAATGCGTGTTTGGAGGACTGGACGGGAATTGCTCGGAACACCGTCCTTGGTACGCCGATCGGTTCTCATTTCCCGCATCTCAATAGCCCCAAATACACCGATCGCCTCAAAACAATTTTTAAAGGCGGACCACCAGCCGTTTTTTCTTCGCAACTGCACAAGTACCTGATCCCATCGCCTGCCAGGAACGGTCAGATGAGCACCCACCATACGACGGTCACTCCGGTGCGTGCTCCCGATGGGAAGAGTTTCTATGCCCTGTTTTCCATCCAGGACGTCACCGATCTCACCTCCCGTGTCCAGGACTATCGGCGCATGCGCGACCAGGCGCTTGAGGAGATTCAGGAGCGTCGGCGAGCAGAGGAGGCTCTGCACACGCGTGAGAGACAACAAGCTGTGGCCAGCACCATCGGCGGACTGCTGCTCGAAACCGGTGACCTGACCGACGTGATGAACAGATCGGTCATCATGATCGCCGATGTGCTGGGTGTTGAGTTGTGCGAGATCTTGCTGTTGAACGAGGCATCCGAATCACTCCAGCTCATTGCCGGGGTTGGATGGAAGGATCAGTCCGTGGGCCAAGCCACCGCGTCAACGGCCTCCGATTCTCAGGTGGGGCACACCCTGATCGCGAATGGCCCGGTCATCGTCGCCGATTGGAACCGGGAGGACCGTTTTAGCCGACGTTCGTTACTCCAGCTTCACGATGTGCGATCGGGGATCACCGTGCCGATGGTGTCTCGAGGAAAAACGATCGGAGTGCTGGGGGCCCATTCCAAGACACACCATACGTTTACGCCCGAGGACATCACGTTCTTTCAGAGTATTGCCCGCCTGATCGCGGTCGGTATCGAGCGGAAGCGCGCAGAAGAATCCTTGGCTCAGCAATCGATTCGGGACACGCTGACGAACTTGTACAACCGCCGCCATTTCAGCGAACGACTGGGCCAGGAAATCTCCAGGGCTAAGCGAACTCGAGAATGCTTCGCCGTGTTGCTTTGCGATCTTGATCGTTTTAAAAACGTCAATGATACCCATGGTCATCATATCGGGGACCAAGTGCTCGGGGCCGTAGCAGAAAGCATCCAAGAATCTACAAGGGGTTCTGACTTAGTATTCCGTTGGGGCGGGGACGAAATAGTGGTCATTCTTTCACGGGTTGTCCCGTCAGGAATCATGATCGCAGCGGACCGAATCAGGCGCGGGGTCCAACACATTCGTGAGCAGATGGGTCTTGATTTCGATATCAGTATTGGCGTTGCCCTGTACCCTGACCATGGGGTGAACGAGGAGGAACTCATCCGGCTTGCGGATCGGGCTTTGTACATCGCGAAGAAAGGTGGATACAAGGTCTATATCGGTGCAGAAGAATACCGCATCGACGAACACTCGATCCGGCTGGTGTTTCAACCCATCGTCGATATATTGACGGCGCAGACCTTGGGATACGAAGCGCTGTGTCGTGATCCTCAAGGGCGACTCAGCGTGCCCGAACTCTTCAGGAAGTACCATGCCATCGGCCAGCTGGACGAACTCAAGCGCGTTTGCTTTCTGTCCCAGCTCAAGACGGCCCACGAAGCCAATCTGCCGCGGGTATTTATCAACATCGATTTTGGTCTCCTCAGCCGCATGGGCCCCATACCAAAACCCCCCGCGATGGAGGTGATCCTGGAAATCTCGGAACTCGAGGCCCTAGATGACTTGGAACACCGACTTGCCATTGCCATGGAGTGGAGGGCTCAAGGATACAAATTTGCCATTGACGACTTTGGCGCGGGTTTTATCTCACTACCCTTTATCGCCCGACTGATTCCCGAGTACATCAAGATAGACCGATCCACCATCTTGCAAGCTGTGGCCTCTCCCACATTTGGGACCTTTCTCAAATCGTTGCTACAGGCTATCCACAGCTACGTGAAGGAGGGCATCATCGCAGAAGGAGTCGAATTGGATAAAGAGTTGGAAGTGGTGAAACAAATGGGCATCTTCAAGGTGCAGGGCTATTTACTCGGAAGGCCTGACGAACTGAAATCAACGCGCCACACGGATCCCCCGCATAGGACGTAGCAACCGATTGCCCCGAAAACGGGTGTAGCTCATTGTCCCGGAATTGCCCGGTGGTGCGGAAGTCGTGGTGCCGAGGGGGAGAATCGAACTCCCGACACGAGGCTTTTCAGACCTCTGCTCTACCGACTGAGCTACCTCGGCCCACAAAAAATGGCCCCGTAAAATAGCAAAGCATCCTCTCGTTGTCAATTCGCGCGGCGCACGGCCGTTTCAAAGAGGGCGCACGGCAGTGCGCCCCAACAAAATCCTTTATTTAATTTTCATGCCGGGTTGGACCGGCTCGGCGAAACCGATCAGCGACGCCACTCCCTTGTCGCCGGCCGCGAGGATCATGCCCTGGGATTCGAGACCCATCAGCTTGGCGGGTTTCAGATTGGCGACGACCGCCACCAGGCGGCCGATCAGCGCCTCGGGTTCGTACGTTGTCCCGATCCCGGCGAGGACTTGACGGGTCTCGGAGCCGAGATCGACCTGCAGTTTGAGCAGCTTGGCGGATTTGGGCACGCGCTCGGCGGCGAGGATCTTGCCGACGCGGAGGTCGATCCTGGCGAAGTCCTCGATCGTGATCTGGGCGGATTGCTCCGTCGCGGGGGCGCTCGTGGAGTCTGATGTGGTCATGGATGTCCTTGCTGCGTGTCGAGCCGTTCCCGAGTCGGTGTCGAGTCGTGGAAAGAGCGGCGGCGCCTTGTGGATCGCCTGTCCGGTGGTGAGGGCGCCCCACGCACCGGGGCCGCCATCCGGGACGTCCGAGAGGCCGAGGCTGTCGAAGATCGCGCGCGCGGTGCCCGGCATGAACGGCGAAAGCAGGCGGGCG
>MHEO01000003.1:0-358 GCA_001803875.1 Nitrospirae bacterium RIFCSPHIGHO2_01_FULL_66_17
TCGACCCCCTTGCCGATGATATTCAAGCCGTCGGGGTGCAGAATAATCTCGCCCGCGTAGCGGTTGTCGACGTAGAGATCGTGCATGCGGTTGAAGCAGCGCAGATAGGTGGTCTTGCCGCAGCCCGAGGGGCCGATGAGCGCGGTCACGCGCTTTTCGGCGATCTCGAGGTTGATGTCCTTGAGCGCGTGTACGCTGCCATAGTAGAAATTCAGGTTCTTGACCTGCGCCTTGAGTCGCTTGCCAGTCGCCACCGGCGGGTTGACCGCGATACCGGCTTTCGATACGCGGTTACCGGCGGCATTCGCGGTCTGTGTGTCCGGACCCATGACGTGTTCTCCTACCATTTAATACGTTT
>MHEO01000003.1:419-754 GCA_001803875.1 Nitrospirae bacterium RIFCSPHIGHO2_01_FULL_66_17
ACCAGACCCGCGGCCGCCGCATTGAGATGAAATGCCTCCTGGGGGCGCGACACCCAATTGAACATCTGGATGGGCATGACGGTGAACGGGTCCATCAACCACTGGAAGGAAACATACGGTGCTTCCGTGGTCACCGGTGCATGCGGCAGGAAGGCGATGAAGGTGAGCGCGCCGATGGTGATGAGCGGCGCGGTTTCGCCGATCGCGCGCGACAGCGCGATGATGACGCCCGTGAGTATGCCGCCCGTGGAATAGGGCAGCACATGATCGCGCACCGTCTGCCATTTGGTGGCGCCGAGGGCGAACGAGGCCTCGCGGATCGCGCCGGGAATGGA
>MHEO01000003.1:771-905 GCA_001803875.1 Nitrospirae bacterium RIFCSPHIGHO2_01_FULL_66_17
TGGCGATGATGACCATGGGCAGGATCAGCAGCGCGAGCGTGAGCCCGGCCGTCAGGATGCTCTGGCCCAGGTTGAACTGATACACGAACAGGCCCAGCGCCATCAGGCCGTAAACGATGGATGGCACGGCGGCG
>MHEO01000003.1:927-2018 GCA_001803875.1 Nitrospirae bacterium RIFCSPHIGHO2_01_FULL_66_17
TCAGCGCCGTCATCCAGTTTTTGGGCGCGTATTCCTCGAGGTAAACACCGGCCGCCACGCCGAGCGGCACCGCGGTGGCGGCGGTCACGAGCATGACCAGCGTGGTACCGACCCAGGCGGAAAGTATGCCGGCCTGCTCCGCGAAACGCGACGGAAACGAGGTAAAGAAATGCCAGGACAGGCGCGGCACGCCATCGATGGCGAGATCGATGATGAGCGCCAGCAGCGTGACCAGCCCGACCATCAGCGACAACAGGCCTACCACGGCGAAAACGCTATCGAAGAATTTCCGGCGGGCAATGAGCGAGCGAATGTCTTGCATGATCAGTAGGCCTGGCGAAAACGCTGGCGCAGGTAGTAACCCGCAATATTGAACACCAGGGTCATGACGAGCAGCGTCAAGCCGGCGGCAAAGATGGTCTGGTAGGCCAGGGTGCCGTGCGGCAGATCGCCGAGGCTCACCTGCACGATGTAGGCGGTGATGGTCTCGGCCGGTTCTTTCGGGTTCCAGGTCAGGTTGGGTTGCATGCCGGCGGCGATTGCCACCACCATGGTCTCGCCGAGGGCGCGCGAGATGCCGAGGATGTAGGCGGCGGCGATGCCCGAGATCGCCCCCGGTACCACGACGCGCAGCGCGGTTTGCAGGCGCGTGGCGCCCATGGCGTAGGAACCCTCGCGCAGGTGCATCGGCACGGCGCGGATCGCGTCCTCGGAAAGGGAGCTCACATACGGGATGATCATGATGCCGATGACGAGACCGGCGGAGAGCATATTGAAGCCCGGCAGATCCAGGAACAGCTTCTGCAGCAGCGGAGTGACGAACAACAGCGCGAAGTAGCCGTACACCACCGTGGGCACCGCGCTCAGCAGTTCCAGCACGGGTTTGATGATTTCACGCATGCGGTGCGAGGCATATTCGCTGAGATAAATGGCGGTGATGGTGCCGATCGGGATTGCCACCACGAGGGCCATGGCGGTCGTGACCAGGGTACCGGCCATGAGCGGCAGGATGCCGTAGTGGGCGTCGTCGAACAGCGGGGTCCACTGGGTGTCGGTCAGGAAATCCCACAGCGACACATGCCCGAAGAACG
>MHEO01000003.1:2053-2136 GCA_001803875.1 Nitrospirae bacterium RIFCSPHIGHO2_01_FULL_66_17
AGCGTGATCGCCACCGACGAGAACGCCGCGAGGAACAGCAGCAACTCCACCGCGCGCTCACGCACGCGCCGCAGGCGAAAACG
>MHEO01000003.1:2238-2768 GCA_001803875.1 Nitrospirae bacterium RIFCSPHIGHO2_01_FULL_66_17
TGTCATGTGGCGGCGGTGGACCGGGTGGGTTTGGTTTTCCATGGCATTGTTTATACAGATAAAAAAAGGGCGCTCACGCGCCCTTTCAACGTCAGGAAGGACAGAATTAAAGTTTTGCTTCGCGTTTCAGCAGGTCTTCGATCTTCAGCCCAACCTCGGCTTCGCCACCGAACACCGTGCCGAGCTTGCCCTTGGTGAAATGTTCGAGGGCCGTGGTGTAGGCGCTGGCGGGAAGCGGGACGTATTTGACTTCCTTGACCAGCGGCGCGGCATTCTTGAGATAGAATTCGACGAACTCCTTTATCTCGGGCTTGGCGGCCGATTTCTTGCTGATGTAGATGAAGATCGGGCGCGACAACGGGTAGTAGGTGCCGTTTTCGACGGTCTGGGCCGAGGGTGAAACCGGACCCTTGCCGCCGTCAATGGCGACGGCCTTCAGCTTGCTCGAGTTTTCGATGTAGTACGCGAAGCCGAAATAACCCAGCGCGTTCTTGTCGTTGGCGATGCCCTGCACCAGCACGTTGTCGTCC
>MHEO01000004.1 GCA_001803875.1 Nitrospirae bacterium RIFCSPHIGHO2_01_FULL_66_17
ACGAACGGGAGAAGCGCGGCGTACATCAGGACGAAATCATCGCGTTCTTGGGGAAGGGCACGCGGTTCAAGGGTGTGGTGACGTACGAGGGCACGGTCCGGATCGACGGCCACATCGAGGGCGAGATCGTGTCGAGCGGCGCGCTGGTCGTCGGCGAGAGCGCGGTCATCGATGCGGAGGTGTCGGTGGGCAGCGTCGTCTGCGGCGGCACGATCAATGGCAACATCACCGCGACCGAGAAGGTGCAACTGTTGGCGCCGGCGGTCGTCACGGGCTCGATCAAGGCGCCGATCATCATGATCGAGGCCGGCGTGCGCTTCAACGGCCAGTGCGAGATGAAGGGCGAGCCGCGTGTGGCCTCGTCGATCGAACTTGAAGAGCAGATGGCGATCGCCGCGAACGACTGAGAGCCGGTCGCCGATAACGGGCCATCTGCGGCGTTGCCGCTGCGCATCCGGTGCTCACGTACCCGCACCGTACGTTCCGCTCCGGTGTTCGCGGCGCCTTGCATCTGGCCCCTTCTTGGCGACCGGCAGTTCGCCTTGTAGGGGCGGCCCCCCGTGGCCGCCCTGGTTTTTAATCGCGACGACTGGTCAGGCACAAACGCTGGGCAGGCACAGGGGCCTGCCCCTACCAGACACCACACGGACATGGTGAATCGGAACGAAAAGGTCGTCGTGGGCTTGAGCGGCGGGGTCGACAGCGCCGTCGTCGCCTCGATGCTGGTGGCCGAAGGCTACCGCGTCGAGGGCGTGACGATGCGCACCTGGCGCGAGGAAGGCGAGCGCGAGAAGCGCTGGCAGGACCGCTCCTGCTGCAAGATCGGGATCGCCCAGTACGTCGCCCAGGAGCTCGGCATCCCGCATCGGGTGATCGAGGCCGAGGCGCGGTTTCGCCAGGCGGTGATCGACGACTTCTGCCGGACGTACGCCGCGGGCCGCACCCCGAATCCGTGTGTCCTCTGCAACGAGCGCGTGAAGTTCGCCCTGTTACTGGAAGCCGCCGATGAGGCCGGCGCGGACTATCTCGCCACGGGCCACTACGCGCGGGTCGCGTACGACGCCGAGACGGGCAGGCATCGGCTCCGCAAGGGCATCGATCCCGCGAAGGACCAGAGCTATTTTCTGTATCGACTGTCTCAGGCGCAGCTTGCCAAAACGCTCTTTCCCCTGGGCGGGTTGACGAAGGCCGACGTCTGGACGTACGCCGAAGCCATGGGCCTGCCGGTGGACGAGATCGCCGAGAGCCAGGAAATCTGCTTCGTCACGCAGAAGGACTACCGCGAGTTCGTCGCCGCGCAGGTGCCGGAAGCGGAGCGCCCCGGCGCGATGGTCGGTGTCGGCGGCGAGGCGCTGGGATCCCACCGCGGGGTGGCGTTCTACACCGTCGGCCAGCGCCGCGGCCTGGGCGTCGCGGCCGGTGAGCGGCGGTACGTGACGAATCTCGATGCCGAGCGCAACCTGGTGGTACTGGGGAGCGAGGCCGACCTCTATGCCCGTGCCTGCCTGGTCGAAGATGCCCACGGCATCTCCGTCGGCCAGCCGGGGGAGGCCATCCGCGTCACGGCGAAGTTTCGCTACAAGACCACGGAAACGCCGGCGACCGTCGGCATCGACACCGACGGCCTCCTGCGCGTCGACTTCGACACCCCCCAGCGCGCCGTGACCCCGGGGCAGTCGATCGTCTTCTACGACGGGGATGTCGTGGTGGGCGGGGGCGTGATCGCACAGACGCTGTAGCGGCCGCTCACGGTTTCCCCTCTCACGACGGCCGCAGCCGGATCACACCAAGTCCAGCCGGCTCTTCACGCTCAACCCGCCCTGCTTGAGCACGTTGAATCGCCGCCCGTTTTCCCGTATCATGGCGGGGCGATGAAGATCCTCCTGCACCACCCTCCCCGCGAAGTGGCCGTGGCCGGACCCAAGAAGGTCTGTCAGGTCCTGCGCGAGTTGGAGATTCTCCCGGATACCGTGCTCGTCATCCGGGGCGACGCGTTGATCGCCGACGACGACGTGGTGGGCGACGACGAGACGGTCGAGGTCCGACCGGTCATTTCCGGCGGATAATTCTCCACCAGGACTCCTCCATGCGCTGCCGTAAATGCTCGGCCAAGGCCATTATCCGGTTGCCGCGCCACAACACCGCGTTCTGCCCCGCGTGCTTTAGCGAGTACGTCACCGACCAAATCGAGCGCGCGATCAAGAGCGACCGGATGTTCGGGCGCGACGAGGGCGTCGCGGTCGCGGTGTCGGGGGGCAAGGACAGCCTGGTGCTGTGGGAGATCCTGTCGCGCCTGGGCTATCGGACGCTGGGGCTCCACATCGATCTCGGCATCGGCGAGTACTCCGAACGGTCGCGCAAGAAGGTCGAGGCGTTCGCCGCCGGCCGCGGTTTGCCGTTCGTCGTGCACTCGCTCAGAGAGGAACACGGTGCCGGGCTCTCCGAGATCGCCGAGGGCCTCCGTCGCCCGCCGTGCTCGGCGTGCGGCGTGGTCAAGCGGTACAACATGAACGCGATCGCGTTCCAACACGGGATGCCGGTGGTCGCGACCGGCCACAACCTGGACGACGAAGCCGCGCGGCTCCTGGGTAACGTCCTCCATTGGCAGGAGGACTACCTCGACAAGCAATCGCCGGTCCTGCCCAACTCGCATCCCAAGCTGGTCCGCAAGGTCAAGCCGCTCTACCGGCTGGCCGAACGCGAGATTGCGGCGTGGGCCGTCCTGCAGAAAATCGACTACATCGTGGACGAATGCCCCAACAGCCAGGGTTCCAAGATGCTCCTTTACAAGGACGCCCTCAACCGCCTGGAAGCCGCCTCGCCGGGAACCAAGCACCAGTTCTATTTCCAATTTCTCGACCGCCAGAAGACGCGCGCCCAGGCGGCGCCTGCCGAGCCAGACCTCCGCGAGTGCGCGTCGTGCGGCCAGCCCAGCACCGCCGAGGTGTGCGGCTACTGCAAGCTGGTCGGGACACTGAAAGTCCTCCAGTGATCTTGCGCGACGGCGAGCGGGTCCACCTCATCGACCGCAAGGGGCGGGTCTATGCCTTGACGTTGCGGGCGGGGA
>MHEO01000005.1 GCA_001803875.1 Nitrospirae bacterium RIFCSPHIGHO2_01_FULL_66_17
GGGTCCGGGGCGTGACGGCCCTCGCCATCGCGTCCAGGTCGTGCCGTCCCGCGGCCAGCGGCACCTCGATCGGACGCCCCTGGTGGGCGAGGACCGCGATCCGGTAGATGCCGAAGGTCGGCGCGGCCATGACCGCCTCGTCCCCCGCGACCAGCAGCGTCTTGGCCAGGAGGTCGACTACCTCGTCCGACCCATTGCCCAGGATCACCGCCTCGGGCGCGACCTTGAGCCGTGCGGCGATCGCCCCGCGCAGGGCGGTTCCGCCGCCGTCCGGGTACCGGTGCAGCCCGCCCAGCGATTGCCTGACCGCCTCCAGCGCGGCCGGCGACGGACCGAGCGGGTTCTCGTTCGACGCAAGCTTGACAGCCCCCACGATGCCGAGCTCGCGCTCGACCTCGGCGATCGGCTTCCCCGGCACGTAGGGTTCGATCTCGAGGATCTGGGGTCTGATGCGATAGGTCACGGCGCCGTGCGACACGAAAGACTCATCCCGATATAGGATATGAACCGAGCACCTTGAGCACGTGACAGTGCGGCCGCAGCGCGTCGAGCGCGGCCTTCACCGGTTGGTCGTTCACATGCCCCTCCACGTCCACGTAAAACAGGTATTCCCATGCCTTGCGTTTCGACGGCCGCGACTCGATCTTGGACAGGTTGATCCCGTGTTCGGCGAACGGCTTGAGCAGGTCGTACAGCGCGCCAACGCGGTCCTTGATCGAGAACATCAGCGAGGTCTTGTCGCGGCCCGACCGTTCCGGGGCGCGGGGCGCGATGATCAAAAACCGCGTGGAATTCGACGGGTTGTCCTCGATCCGCGTCTGCACGAAGGCCAGACCGTACAGCCGGGCCGCCAGATCGGACGCGATCGCCGCGGCCTCCGGCTCGTCCCGGGCCAGCTCGGCGGCGCGCGCGGTGCTGTAGACCTCGACGATCGGCACGGTCGGCGCGTGGCGCTCCAGCCATGCCCGGCACTGGGCCACCGGCTGCGGGTGCGAGTAGATCCGCTTCACGTCATCGAGCACGCCGGAGCGCGACAGCAGGTGGTGCGACACCTCCTGCAGGATCTCGCCGGCGATCGTCAGCGGCGACTCGGCAAGGAGATCGAGGGTGTGGGTAACCACGCCCTCGGTCGAGTTCTCGATCGGCACGACCCCGTAATCCGACCGCCCGCGCTCCACCTCGGTGAACACGTCCTTGATGCTGTTCGCCGCCACCGCCAGCACCGACGTGCCGAACTGCTTCAGGCAGGCGACGTGGGTGAACGTCCCCGCAGGCCCGAGGTACGCGACCTTCAGCGGTCCCTCGAGCGCGAGCGACGCCGACATGATCTCGCGGAACACCGCGCGGACGCCTTCGTTGGGGAACGGCCCCGGGTTCTGCTTCTCGAGCCGTTCAAAAATCTCCTGCTCCCGCTGCGGCGCGTGGACCCGGACCTGTTCCTGTTTCTTCACGCGCCCCACCTCGGTGACGATCGACGCGCGGCGGTTGAGGAGACCGAGGATCGTGTCATCGATCTCGTCGATCCGGTCGCGAAGCGTTTGGAGGGTCTTATCCGTCATGGTATTCCGACACGTTCACGCAAACGCCGTATCATAAAGTATTTCAATGAGTTTTGCAATGGGCTGGATGGGTGAACCCGTCGCGGATCCGTGAGGAACGACAAGGGCGGGACTGACGGCGACGTCGGCGCAGGAGGGTTACACGCGCTTTGGCGATTTGCCCGATGATGAACGAGTGCTCGTCAGGGGCTCCGTCGACGGTTTGCGGGAGGGCGATGACTGTCCGTGGCCCTTCGGGGGATCGCGTTTACGCATCGCCTCGCGTGCGATGGCCTCCGAGACCCGCTGTCTCATGGAGGCTGGGGCGGGGGTCGGGGTCGCATGGGATCGCAGCGTCGTCAAAAATCTCCGTTCGAGGGCAACGGCCTCGCGGCACGAGCGGCAGCGCGAGAGGTGAGCTTCCACGCGAAGCGCTTCCTTTACCCCAAGCTCCCCGTCCAGATAGGGATACAACCGCTGCAGGATGGTTGAACACACGGCCATCGAGGGATCCCCATGGTCCGTGTGTTGTACCAGACCTCCACCGCGGCCGCACCTATCCGAACGGATAGTGTTACGGCGCATCGATTCCCGGTAGGCTGTACACTCTTCCCGCCCATTAGCGAGGTCGATGCGCTATCGGACGATTCAGTTTGATGAAGTCGGCTACTCGATTCGCTCGATCGAATCCGATGAAGATCGGATGCAGGCCTATCGCCTCCGCCATCTCGTGTTCCGCGAGACGCTCAAATGGATTCCCATGGACCCGGCCGGATTGGACGTCGACGAGTACGACGCGGCCGCAACGTCGGTGGGGATTTTTGAGGACGGGGTGCTCATGGGGTTGGCGCGCTTCGTCCCGCCGGATCATCGGTTCATGCTGGAGCGCGAGTTCGCGGCGCTGATCGCCCCGGAACACCGCGTCCACAAGACACCGGACGCGGCGGAAATCTCCCGGCTGACCGTCGCCCCGCCTTCCTGGCGGGGCGACGGGATACTGGCGGGTCAGCTCTCCCTGCTGCTTTACAAAAGCGTGTACCAGTGGTCGCTGGCCAACGGCGTTCGCTACCTGTACCTGGTGGTGGAGCGACGGTTCTGCCGCGCCCTGGTTCGGGCCGGGTTCCCCTGCGCGGCCATCGGCCCCGGCCGGCGCCTCCCCCCCGCCGAGGCGGAGTCGGTGGCGGCCGTCTTGGACTGGGAGTTGTTCCGAACCCAACACCACCTGAAGCGACGCGAGTTCCTGGCCTGGATGTCGACGGTCCAGTCACCCCCCACCCCGCCGGCTGCGGCGTGGCGACCCACCGGGATGACGGTTCCGATCAGGACCGAAGAGTCCGGCCGCGACTTCTCGCCGTCGCTGCGCTGACCGGCCTCAATGCGCCTTGTCCACTCCGGACTTGGTCTTCGCGGTCCGGCTCTTGGCGTGCCCCGCGCGCA
Source organism: Nitrospirae bacterium RIFCSPHIGHO2_01_FULL_66_17 (assembly GCA_001803875.1). Lineage (GTDB taxonomy): Bacteria > Nitrospirota > Nitrospiria > 2-01-FULL-66-17 > 2-01-FULL-66-17 > 2-01-FULL-66-17. The sequence continues at coordinate 2,976 of MHEO01000005.1, forward strand.
GTTCGGCCGCGTGATCCATCAGTTCGCCCAGAAATTCGTCGGC
>MHEO01000006.1 GCA_001803875.1 Nitrospirae bacterium RIFCSPHIGHO2_01_FULL_66_17
CGCAGCTCTAGCGTGACGGACGAATGCTGCTTCCCGAGATGGCCGTTCATGGACGGGCTCCCGCCGCGAGCAGCGGCCAGCCCTTCGCCTCGCGGTGCCGCACCCACCCCTCGGCGCAGAGGCGCGCCAGGCCGCGCACGCGCCCGATGTAGGTGGCGCGCTCGGTGACGCTGATCGCGCCGCGCGCGTCGAGCACGTTGAAGCAGTGCGAGGTCTTGATGCACTGGTCGTACGCGGGCAGCACCAGGTCGTCGTCGAGCAGCCGCCGGGCCTCCTGCTCGTGGAGGTCAAAGACCTTGAGCAGCGTGTCGACGTGCGCTCGCTCGAAGTTGTAGCGCGAGAACTGGACTTCGGTTTCGTGATGGAGATCGCGATAGAGCATGTCGTCCGACCAGCGAAGGTCGAACACATTGTCGACCTGCTGCAGGTACATGGCAATCCGCTCCAGACCGTACGTCAATTCGACCGAGATCGGGTCGAGCGCGATCCCGCCGATCTCCTGAAAGTACGTGAACTGGGTGATCTCCATCCCGTCGAGCCGCACCTCCCACCCGAGCCCCCACGCCCCGAGCGACGGCGATTCCCAGTCGTCCTGCACGAACCGCACGTCGTGGTCGGCCACCTTGAGACCGAGCGCCGCCAGGCTGTCGAGATACTGCGATTGCACGTCGGCCGGCGCGGGTTTCATGATGACCTGGAACTGGTAGTACTGCTGGAGGCGGTTGGGATTTTCGCCGTAACGCCCGTCGGTCGGCCGCCGGCACGGCTCCACGTACGCCGCCCGCCACGGCTCCGGGCCGAGGGCGCGGAGGAAGGTCGCGGGGTGGAACGTCCCCGCCCCGACCTCCAGATCGTACGGCTGCACGAGCAGACACCCGCGCTCGGCCCAGTAGCGCTGAAGACAGAGAATAATCTCTTGAAATGTCAGGGCCTTCATCTCGATCTGATCCAGAAAAAAGCGAGCCGGAAAGAGGGTTTACCGTAGCAAAGCGTCGGAACAAAGTCAAGAATTCGGGCGCGCGGGGAACGGAAAGGGACGATGAGGGGATTTCATTCCGGCGCGGGCAAGGAGGCCGGGAAGGTCAGGATGAACGCGGTTCCTGCGCCCTCGACGGTTTCAACGCGTATCCGGCCCCCGTATTTCATCACGAGCCGGCGGGCAATGGTCAACCCCAACCCCGTCCCTTGACCGGGCGCCTTCGTCGTGAAGAACGGGTCAAAGATCTTCGAGAGGTACGCCTTCGGAATTCCGGGGCCCGAATCCCGGATACTGACCGTGATGGTTTTTCTCGAGGCTTCGGTGGTCAAGTTGATGGTGCCCTTTCCCTTCATCGCCTGGATCGCGTTGGTGATCACGCTCACGAACACCTGCCCGATCTCGTCAGGAGCTGCCTGAATCACGGGCACCGGATGGTAGTGCTTATGCACCACCAGTCCCGCCACCCCGTCCGTCAAACCGACAATTTTGAGGGCATGATCCAGGCGCTCGTTCATATCAACATCCCGTCGGGATTCACCGGCCTCGGGATGGGTGGAGCCGGCGAAATCGCGAATGATGCCGGCCATATGCATCGAGCGCTGAATAATCGCCGTCGCGTGTTCCCGCATCTGCGCCGCGTCGCTCCCATCGCGAATTGCTTCCCCCAGCCCCAGGATGCCGAGGAGCGGATTGTTCAGCTCGTGGCCGATGCCCGACGTGAGCACACCGAGCCCCTCCAGCTTCTCGGTCTGAATCAATTGATCCTGCAACCGGCTCTCTCCGGTCGTATCCCGCAACACGAGTCCGATCCGCCTCGCCCCCGTCGAGGGAATCGAGATGTCAAACACCTCGTACCGGTAGATCGCGGAGCCGATCCGGAGCTCCTGCTGCGCCGGATTGGTGGCGGCGGGTTGAGGCGTGAGCGGGTCCCGAAGACTCCTGGACGGTCCCGCAGCGGGAGCGTCCACATCGCGCGGGCGATCCGTCGACGCGCCCTGCGTCCACAGCTCCCTCCGCAACCGATCGGAAGACGCCTCGTCCGTCCGCAGCAACTCCATGACCTGAACCCCTCTCACCGCGGCGTCGCTCCAACCAAATGCCTTTTTCGCCGCCTGGTTCACGTACTCGACCAGATTTCCATCGAGGATCAGGATCGGATTGGGCATACTGTCCAGAATCTTCTCATTATATTCTCGGAGCGACCGCACCTCCTGGGTCTTTTCCTCCACGGTATGGGCCAGGCCCGAAAAGGCCTGCTGCAGCCTGGCGTTCATCCGGTTGATCTCATCCGCCAGTTGTTCGATTTCGTCGCCCGTGCGCACGGCGATGGGCTGCTTGAGCTCGTTCCGCCCGATGAGCACGGCGCCTTCCTGAAGGCGGCGGATCGGCGTGACGATGCGGGAGGCCGCGACGTAGGCCAGCGCCCCCAACAGCCCGATGGCGACGAGTCCGAATGCTGAAATCCACGCGAACAGATGGCGCGTCGGGGCGAAGAGTTCGTCCGACGATTGCCAGGCGAACGTGTGCCATGCCCGGCCGGTCGATCGTTGGGTGACGCGGCTGGTGACAGGCAACGGAGAGAACCCGACGATGGACATGGTCTGGCTGCCGTGGCCGTCGCTGGGGGCTTTCACCCAGCCGGCCTGCGGGGACGTCACGAGACGGACCAGATCCCGATCGGCCAGGCGGGCACCGGTCGGGAGAATCGGGCAACTCATCACGGTGCCGTCGCCGTCGATGAGCATCACGTGCCCCGTCTTTCCGAATCGAATCGGAGCGAGCGACGGATCCAGATAGGCCTTGGCGTCGAACACGCGGCGCAGGACCCCCACCACCCGGCCCTGCCTGGCATTCATCACGGGGACCGCCAGAGCGACCGTGTACGTTCCGAACTGCCGATCGAACGAGGCGTCTCCGGGCGCGGCCTGCCCCCCGCCCCCTCCGTTGTAGGTCCGTTGCCACCACGCTTCGTCGCCGTGTGCGTACCGCACGTCGTGGTTGATGCTCGCGACGAGCCGGCCCGTCGCATCGGTCAGGAACAGCGCGCGCGTCACGGCCTGGTGCGCCGCGTGGGACGACGGGTCCGTCTCTCCATCGGCAAGCCGTCTGAGCGCGTCCGCAAGCGGTCCGGTGGTCACCGACCGAACGAGCGATGGATCCCGGACCTCCCACCGCCGCTCCCCTTCTTCACGCAGGCCCGTCATCGGCGCGGGATTCCCCTCCAGAGCGTCGATCAGCACGAGGTCGGCCGCAATCCGATTCAAGCGGGTCAGTTCGTCACCGAAAACCAGATCCAGTTTCCTCGCGGTTTCTGTGGCCAGTCCGGCGAAACTCGATCCGATGACGACCTGAAGCTCGTGGGTTCCCTGGAAATACGCCATGCCGATCCCCAGAAGAAGGGGCACCGTGCCCACCACGAGGGTGAGGAGCACGAGCCTCCCTTTCAGTCCCCACCGGCGCCGTTTGATGCCGTCTGTCATGGTCGCATCGCCGAATTCATTGCCCTGCGGACGGGAATTGCAGCCGAAAGGTCGTGCCCAGGCCTTCATGACTGGAGACGGTGATCACGCCGCCGTACTTCTTCACGATCGTCTGGGTGATGTGGAGCCCCAATCCGGTGCCCTTGCCTGGCTCCTTGGTGGTGAAAAAGGGGGCGAAGATCTTGTCGAGGACGTCCGGGCTGATTCCCGGCCCGGTGTCGGCGATCGTGGCGATCACCATGCCGTCTTCCCGGCGTGTGGACAATCGCAGGGTCCCCCGGCCGTTCATCGCCTGGACCGCGTTGATGACGAGGTTGACACAGACCTGGAGAATCTCTTCCGGCTGGCCTCGAACCATCGGCCGAGCGACGTAGTCCGTGGCAACCTCGATCTCGTTGAGCACCGTGGCGTAAGGAGCCATTTGTACGGCCTCCTCCAACGCGGCGTTGAGGTCCACGTCCACCAGTTCGTTAGCGGACGGGACCCGGGCGTACAGGGTCAGTCCCTTGACGATCGCGGCGATGCGCCGGACCGCCCGCACGATGTCGCGCGCGTGATCCTGGATGACCGCGGGATCCGGCTCGTCCAGCATATCCTCGGCAAGACTCATCACGAAGTAAAGGGGATTGTTGATGTCGTGCGCGATCCCCGAGGTGAAGGTCCCGATGGTGGCGAGTTTATCGGCCTGAAACAACTGGCCCTGGATGCGGGCTTCGTGTTGCACGAGGTTCCAGAGAAGCCTGGCGGTCATTCCGCCGAGGACCTGGATCCCGCGGGGATTGTGTTGCGCGATGAAGCCCGCCATGGCTGGATCCCCCGTGACGTCGACGATCAAGCTCGTTCCATCGCGGGAGATGAGGTTCGCCACGTCCTGCGAGGCGGGAATGTTGAGTTCACGGGCGCGCTTCAAGCCCGGCGCGGCGGGGTCCTTATCGGCAATGCCGATGACCGCGATGCCGGGGCTGCGGACAAACAACTCAAGGAGCGAAGTCCCGCCCGTCCCGGCTCCAAGGATCACGACGCTGATGGGGTCGCCGGAAACCATCCCGCTCTTGCTTGAAGCGGCGGCTGTCGCCGGCCGACGTTACGCGACCTTGTTCCGGTGCGTCATTGCGCTCTGGACCGCGGCGGCGAGTTTCTCGCGCTCGATCGGTTTGACCAGGTAATCCACCACGCCCTGCTTCATCAACGAGGTGGCGAGCTGAATATCCGGAAAGCCGGTCAGGACGAGGACCGGGCGTGAGGGGTATTGGGCCCTGAAGTACGCCACAGCCTCGATCCCGTTCACCTTGGGCATGCGGATATCGCAAATGATGACGTCCACCACCAGCGGGTTGTCGCCGGAGTTCATCATCGCGATGGCCTTTTGTCCGTCTTCCGCCTCGATCACCTCGTACCCGGATTTGGTCAGCGCCATCGTCACCGACTTTCTCACATCGGCCTCGTCATCGATGACCAACACCCGACCCAGGCTCTTCTTCTGAGGAATCCCGAACATGTCGACCATGCCGTTCTCCTTTCGTGTGAGTTGCCGTTCGAGAGCTTACCCCGCGGAATCGGTGTGTCCAAGGGCATGACACGTCGAGACCGTATCCCGGACACGAAGAACCATTTGCGCGCCCTAGGAGCCCTTCTCCTGGCGCTGACGCGCCAGACGCTGCGCGGCGAGGCGGATGGCTTCGGGCACACCGCGGTCCTTGCCGAGAAACCCGAGATCCCGCGTTTTGATGGAGGGCAGGTGGGTGAGCGCGATCCCGATGGGCGTTTTCGGGTTGCCCACCAGCCCCAGTTTGATCGCATAGTTGCCGAGCCACTCCCGTTTGCGCGCGATGACGCGCAGGATCTCTTCCGAGATGCTGCGCGACTTCGCCACCATCTCGATCTCCTGCTCGGTGATCTTCGGCGAGTTGAGCACGGCGAGTACCACCAGCTTGCTCGTGTCTTTCAGCAAGAGGGTGCGCCCTTCCTTGTCGGCGCGGAAGGCGAACCGGACCTTCTCGGCCACGTTCATCCGTTGGACGAGTTGGAAGACGGTCAGTTCGGCTTCGGCCTTGGGGGCGGCCTTCTCCGACGCCGGCTCCGGCTGTTCGGCATCCGCGTCCTGTCGAGCGTGCTCAGCGTCCATGCGGCCTCCCCGGCGCCCTGTCCTCGCCCCATCGTGGGACCAGCGTCTGCGGCACGCCCAGATGATCCAGGACGCGTCCGACGACGAACCCGACCAGGTCGTCGATCGACTTGGGATGGTGGTAGAACGCCGGCATCGCGGGCACGACGTGCGCGCCCGCGCGCGACAAGGCGAGCAGGTTTTCGAGGTGGATCGACGAAAAGGGCGTTTCGCGCGGCACCACGATCAACGGCCGGCGCTCCTTGAGCGTGACGTCGGCCGCGCGCTCGATCAACCCGGCTGACAGGCCGTGCGCCACCGCGGCGGCGGTCTTCATGGAACACGGCGCGATGATCATGCCGTCGGTGAGGTGCGACCCGCTGGCGATCGGCGCATAGAAATTGGTCGGCTCCCACCACGTCACGCGACCGCCGTAGCGGCGGTCCAGTTTGCGTTGAACCGCGGCCGGGGCGCCCGACCAGTCGACACCCGTCTCCTCGCGAACCACCGTCGCGCCGTCGGAAGAGACCACGAGCGAGATCTCGTGGTCGGCGGCCGCCAACTGCTCCAGCAGCGTCAGCCCATAAATCGCGCCGCTCGCCCCCGTGATCGCCAAGGTATATACCGCCATCAACAGGTTCTCCTAGCCGCGTGTCCGAGATTCCCACCATGGAGCCTGTTCAGGAATGCGTCAGATGCAAGGCGGAGCGAGGAATCCCCTCTAGCGTGACGGACAAATGCTGCTTCCCGCCGGAGCGTACTGGGTCGTACGTGAGGAGGGATTCCGAAGCGACAACGCCGCAGATGACCATTCATGGACAGGCTCCCCTATCCCTCGACCTGCCGGTCGAGGTCGCGGTGGCGCACGGTCGGTTGCACGCCCCGCTTCTCGAAGTACGCGCGGAGCCGATCGATCACCACCACCGAGCGGTGCCGCCCGCCGGTGCACCCCACGCCGATCGTGAGATACGTGCGCCCCTCCGCCTCATACAGCGGCAGCAAAAAGTCGATCAACCCCTCCAGTCGGCCGACGAATTCCCCGGTCTCCGGCTGGCCGAGGACATACGACGCCACGCGCGGGTCCTCGCCCGACAGGGGCCGCAGCGGCTCGACGAAATTGGGATTCTTCAGGAAACGGACGTCGAACAGGAGGTCGGCCTGGTACGGCGGCCCGTACTTGTACCCGAAGGAGATCAGCGTGACCGCCATGCCCTGCGCGCGATCGAGATACCGTTGCGCGATGAACGCCTTCAACTCGTGCACGGTGTAGCCCGACGTGTCGATGATCAGGTCGGCGCGGTTGCGCAGCTCCTGCAGCTCCTCGCGCTCCTGCGCGATGCCCTCGACGATCGGACGGTCCCGCGCGAGCGGGTGCGGGCGCCGCGTCTCGGAGAACCGCCGGACCAGCACCTCGTCCCGCGCTTCCAGGAAGAGGATCTCCACGCGGTAGCCCTGGCTCTTGAGCCGCTCGATCGTGGCGAACGACTGCGCCAGGAACTCCCGGCCGCGGATGTCGATGCCGAGTCCTATCCGCTGGCTCCGGCTCTCCCCCTGGGTGCACAGGTGCACGAAGGTCGGGATGAGCGGCGGCGGCAGATTGTCGACGCAAAAAAAACCGACGTCCTCGAAACAGTGCAGCACGTGGCTTTTCCCGGCGCCGGATAGGCCGCTCACGATGACGATCTGCGGCGCGAGCCCGCCTTCGAGCCGCGGCGCCTCGTCCCGCGCGGCCGCCTCCGCTATGGGGTCGGGGCGATCCATCCGACCGTGCCGTCGGCCTTTCGGTACACCAGATTGACCTGCGCCGTCGCCGCGTGGCGGAAGAGCAGGAAGGGGTCGCTCCCCCGATCGAGGCTCGACGCCGCGTCTTCCGGGGTCATCGCCGCGACCGCCGGGCGCTCAGCGACCAGCGCGCGGCCGAGCACGGGCGCCCCCGCGCCCGCTTCGTCGACGGACAGCGGCTCGACGCGTTGGCGATGGTCGTGGAGCCGGTCCTTGAGCTTCTTGATCTGGCGCTCGATCTTCTCCACCGCCTGGTCGATCGAGGCGTACATCTCGGACGTTTCCTCCGTCGCCTGCACCACCGTGCCGTTGACGTTCACCGTCACGTCGGCCTGGTGGCGGTACTTTTCGACCGTGAGGATCACCGACGCCTCGGTGGCCTGATTGGAATACCGCGCCAGGTGGTTGATGCGCTCTTCGACGTAAGCCTTCAACGCCGGAGTCACCTCGATGTGGCGCCCGGTCACGGTGGTCTTCATCGTCGTCGTTCGCTCCTTTCGCTCGTCACGCCCCCGCCGGTCGTCGACGGAGGGCCGGCCTCAGAACACCTGTTTGCGCTTGCTCGCGGGAGGAAGATGCAGCCACGCCCGGTATTTGGCCACGGTCCGCCGTGCGATCGCGATCTGCTCGGCGGACAGCCGTTGGACCAGTTGATGATCGGTCAGGGGACTCAGGGGGTCCTCGGCCGCCACGAGCTGGCGGATGCGCTCGCGCACGGTCACCGAGGAGAGGTCCTCGCCCACCCCGTTCACCCGACCGATGCTGCTGTTGAAAAAGTACTTGAGCTCGAAGATCCCCTGCGGGGTGTGCACGTACTTGTTGGTCGTCACCCGGCTGATGGTCGATTCGTGCATCGAGATGTCTTCCGCGACCTGCTTGAGAATCAGCGGCTTCAGGAAATTGATCCCCTTGTCGAAGAACTCCTGCTGGAACCGCACGATGCTCTCGGCCACCCGCACGATCGTGCGATTGCGCTGCTCGATGCTGCGGATGAGCCACAGCGCGGACCGCAGCTTGTCCTCCAGGTAGGTTTTGGTCGCGTCGGGACCCGTCGCCTTCCCCTTGAGCAGCTTGCGGTAGTACGGGCTGATCCGCAGCCGCGGCATCCCGTCGTCGTTGAGCAGCACCGCGTACTTGCCCTCGATCTTGACCACGAACACGTCCGGGATCATCGAGAGGTTATCGGTCGATCCGAACGGCCGCCCGGGTTTGGGTTCCAGGTGCTCGATGACCTTGGAGGCCTGGTACACCTCCTCGGGCGCGACGCTCAGGGCCTTCGCGATCGCCGCGTACCGTTTCTTCTCGAGGTCGGGCAGATGGTGGCCGATGATCGACTCGACCAGCGACCCCTGGAGCCCGAGCTGGCGCGTCTGGATCAACAGGCACTCGCGGAGGTCGCGGGCGCCGACCCCGACCGGGTCGAACGTCTGGACCATTTTCAGTACCCGCTCGACCGCCGCGAGCGGGGCGTTCAGCGCGCGGGCGAGCTCGTCGAAGTCGACCCGGAGATAGCCGTCGTCGTCGATGTTGCCGATGATCGCCGCGCCGATCCGCCGCTCCTCGTCGGTGACGGAGGTCAGCCCCAGTTGCCAGAGCAGGTGGTCCGTCAGGGCCACCGGCTTGGCGAGGGTCTGCTCGAAAGAGGGAAGGTCGTCGGACGACGAGGCGGTGGCATAATCCGTTTCCCGGCCCGCGCCCGTCTCGTCCTGGTCGAAATAGCTGTCCCAGTTGAACTCGAGCCGGTCGAGCGCCCCGGGTTCGGCCTCGCCGCTCTCCCCGGCATCCGAGCCCTCCGTCTCGGCCTTCGTCGCCGTCGCGTCCTCGCCCAGCGGGGTCTCGTCTTCGACGGGATCCGTCGTCGCCTCTTCCTCGAGCACGGGATTTTCGGTCAGTTCCTGGGTCACCGTCTGGCTCAATTCGAGGCGGGAGAGTTGCAACAGGCGGATTGCCTGCTGCAACTGCGGCGTCATGATGAGCTTTTGCTGGAGGCGAAGTTCGAGGCGGGCTTTCACGGCGACCGCTCCCGCCCTGCCCCGGCGCCCTGCCACGCGAAGTGCTCGCCGAGGTACAACGCCTTCACGAGCGGGCTGGTGGCGATCTCCTCCGGCGCGCCCGCCTGCAGAATCGTGCCGTCGTTGATGATGTAGGCGCGCTGTGTAATCTCGAGCGTCTCCTGGACGTTGTGATCGGTGATCAACACGCCGATGCCGCGCATGCGGAGGTGGACCACGACCTTCTGCACGTCAACCACCGCGAGGGGGTCGATGCCCGCGAAGGGCTCGTCCAGCAGGATGAACCGCGGCTCGAGCACGAGCGCCCGGGCGATTTCGACCCGGCGGCGCTCGCCGCCGGAGAGCGTGTACGCCATCTGATCGGCCAGATGGGCGATCCCGAGTTCCTCCAGCAACACGCCGAGCCGCGTGTGGCGCTCCCCGGCCCCGAGGTCGAGCGTCTCCAGGATCGCCATCACGTTCTCGGCCACGGTCAGCTTTCGGAAGACGGAGGCCTCCTGCGTCAGATAGCTGATCCCGTTTCGGGCTCGCCGGTACATGGGGAGCGCGGTGATCCGCCGCCCGTCGAGGACGATCTCCCCGCGGTCCGGGGGCGTCAGCCCGACGATCATGTTGAAGATCGTCGTCTTGCCCGCCCCGTTGGGGCCGAGCAGGCCCACCACCTCGCCGGGACGGATGGACAGGCTCACGCCCTTGACCACCCGGCGTCTGCGGAAGGTCTTCTCCAGCCCCACCGCCTCGAGGGCGCCCCCGCCGCCGTTCGGCGACGCGTCCGCCGTCATGGTCCTCCGCTCGCGGACCCCTCGTCCGGATAAATCACCACGCGGCTCTCCTCCACCACGCTGCGCTGCTCCTTCAACAGAATCGTGATCCGGGATCCCTGGATTCGATAGCCGTCCTCCCACGTCTCGGGCCGGCCGGTGAGGACGATCGTCTCGTCGGCGTTGTGGTAGACGGCCTGATCGGCGGTCGCGGTCTTGCCGCCCTGCACGACCTTCACCCGGCCATTCGCCTCGATGCGCTCCACGTTGTCCTCGGCCAACATGGCGCCTCCGGCGCCCGGGAGGGCGGAGAGCGCGTGCCCGGCCGCCTCGTTCGGCGGCGCGGTGAGAATCACCTCCACGCGATCCGCCTGCAGGTCCATGTCGCCTTTTTTGACCACGACGTCGCGATCGAAAATGATCCGGTGATCCAGGTTCTTCACGGTCATGCTCCGCGAGCTGATCGCCATCGGTCCCTCGGGATGACCGGGCATCGACGGCGCTTCGGCCGCCGCCGCGGAGGCCCACAACAGGCCCATCAGCATCCCTGACACGGCTCGAAACATGGTCAAAACACGTTGGCGCGGACGCCGCCCAACACGGTGAATTCCTGGGTCGCGGGGCGGACGACCAGGCCCGTCCCGGTCACCTCGATCCGCGGACCGGCGATGGACACGGCTTGGTCCGACGTGAGTTCTCCCGCCCGACGATTCCACCGCAGGGTCTCGGCGCGGAGGACGTGGCCGCTCGGCAGGCGCACGACCGTCCCGCCCTGCGGCCCCTCGATCGTCGCGTCCTGAGTGGCCGTGTCGAACGCGCCGGACGTTCCCTCGAACTCGACCCGCGATCCGTCGCGGGTGCGCGCCGCACCCTTCACGTCGTCCAGCAGGGCTTCATGTCGTTTCTCAAACAGGCGGGCGCGGGACGCCGTGATGTCCCACTCGGTCACCCCGTTGGTGGTGGTGACCAGGCGGAACCCGGTCAGGACCACATCGCCGTCGGACGCGGCCGGCGCCAGCACGCCGGACACGCCTCGGACGCGGATCTCCGATATCAGGACCGAGCCGAGCGCGGCCAAGCCCGTGACAATCGCGATCCAGAGTGGAAGGGCTTTCCACGGAATTGAACGGATCACCATCGGCGCTCTGTACGAAGGAGGAGGGCGCCACCAGCGCCGCCGCACACTATAACACACGCCCCTACCCGAGTAAACATTCGCCCTCTCCTCCAACCGCGCCGATGTCGCGCGCCACGGGCCGCGCATCGGCCTGCGCCGCGATCTCGATCACCTTCTCGGCCAGCGTCTTACAGCCGAAGCCGGTGATCCCCGAAACCCGCCAGTGGGCCCCTTCGGCAACCGGCGCGAGATCGCCGTGCGTCTCCACGACGACCGTCGGCGGGATGAGCCCTCGCGCCGCGACCGCGCCTTTCTGTCGGCCTCGCGATCGGGCCGGACGCGGTCATCCGCCGGTGTCCACATCCTCCGGTCGAGCACAGGCCGTCCCAGGACGGCCTCGAGGTGCGCCCGCTGCGAGGGCGTCAGTACCGCGTCCATGACCACGCCTTCGATCCGTCCGAGGTCGCACAGCAGGCGCAACTGCTCCGCCTTGCCGCGCCCGATGTACGTCGCGGGATCGGGTGCCGGCCGGCGCTGACACACGCGGTACACCACCGATCGCCCGCTCGCGGCGAGCCATGCCTCGATCTCGTCGAACGCGTCGTCGATCGTCCAGGGATGCCGGCGCGGGTCCCGCACCGCGACCAGCGCCACCCGTCTCGGCCATCCCGAGGGGAAGAAACCGGGCACGCTGTTCATGGTACCCGGATCCGCTCGCCCATCGCCGCACACCTCCGCCGAATGGTTGATCCTACGCAACGGCGCCTTCGGCTGTCAACGCGCCCCAGAGCCATCCCCGCCCACAAATTTCCGCCCACAAATTTCTTGACACCTGAAAACCGGATCGGCTATGGTAGGCCTTCATTGAAACTCCCTGCGCAAGCTGCGGGGAATGCGCTCGCAATGCACTTTCGGCGGTCTTTCTACTGCATTCCGGTTCCGGAAGGAGTCCCATGGTGCGGATGACGATGCTGGTGTGGGTGCTGGCCGCGATCTGGGCGGGCGGTTTCGCGTGGCCCGCCGTCGGCGCGGCGGAGGAGGCGGCCGCTCCCGCTGCCCCGGTTCCGGAGCGCGTGTACGCCGCGAAGTTCGACGAGGTGTGGGACGCCGCGCTCACGTTTTTGAAAACCCGTCCCCTCCCCATTCCGGTCGCGAGCGCCGAGAAGACCGCCGAGAACCCCAAGGACTACCCGAAGGGCGTCATCACCACGCTCCCCCAGCGTTATTTCAAGATCGCGTCGGCGAGCTTCCCACCGCGGCAGCAGGACTACCGCGACACCTACACGCTCACGCTCATCGGCCTGCCGAAGGGCCCGCCGCCGGCCACGCCTCCCGTGCCGGGCGTTCCCCCGTTGCCGGCCGACAAGCCGGTTGATCTCACCAAGGTCCAGGTCGAGCGGAAGTTCGAGAAGTACGACAAGAAAGCCAAGGCGTGGGTCGACCTCGACCCCTCGAAGGAAAACGCCGGGGTCAGCGTCCAGAACCTGTTCGACGGAATTCAACTCCAGCTTACGCCGCCGCCACCGCCACCGCCTCCGGAAGAGTAGCCATCCGCTAGCAGGCTGCTGAAAAAGTCCATCTGCTGCGTTCTCGGTCGTCGGAAATCCTCACGTACGACCCAGTACGCTCCGGTTTCCTCCTTCCTGCGGCCTTGCATCTGGAGCTTTTTGAGCAGCCCGCGGGCTTTACCGAGTTTTTCAGCACCCTGCTAGTTCGGCGCCGTGGCGCAACGCCCTGCGATGTAGGACGCGGCGTGGTCCGCTTTGGTGGGTTCGACCGCGTCCGCCGGCGCCGCGGCGAGGAACCGCCGGTACGCCTCGCACGCGGCGGCGACGTCGCCCAGCTTCTCGAACGCCCAGCCCGTCATGAAGATCGGCGTGTACATCAGCGCCTTGCCGCGAATCCCGTAATCGGGGACCATCGCCGCCGCGCGCCGGAACGCGTCGACCGCGTCCTCGAATCGGGCCTCGGACATGGCGATCATCCCGTCGCGATTGAGCGCGTAGGCCTGCTCGTCGACCGTCGCCGCGAGGCCCTCCCACGCGAACGCAAGCGCGACGGCGGCGATCGCCCATCGCAGCCTTGGTGAACGGATCCGTGTCATCCGCCTGGCCAGTCGGCAACGAACAGCGTGTGCGTGTTGCGCTTCGCGTGCGCGTACGCCTTGGCGCCGACCGCCGTCGCGTGGAAACCCGCCCGGGTGAGGCGCTTCAAGAACGCGCGGTCAGTCGACGCGGACCAGAAGACCGCGCGTCCTCCCACGCGCAGCGCGCGGGACAATGCCGTGAGCGCAGGAGCCGCGTAGAGGCGCGCATTGGCCGCAACCACGATCGCGGCCGGGCCGTTGTCGATATCGAACAGGACCGCGTCGTACTGGCGCACGGTCGCGCGCGCCAGTACGGCCAAGACATCGTCGATCCGGATCTCGACGCGCGGGTCGTCGACCAGGCCGCCGTTGACGGACTGGAGATACGCGCGGTTCCAGGCCACGACCTCGGGCAGCAGTTCCACCACCTGCACGCTCACGTTGGGGCGCACCAGTTCGAGGACCCGGCGCAGCGTGAACCCAAACCCGAGTCCGCCGATCAGCACCCGCTGGTTGTTCCCCGTTCCGAGCTTCTCACAGGCGAGTTCGGCCAGCCGCATCTCCGAGTTCGCCGCAACCGTACCCATGAGTTCGAGGCCCGCGACGCGCAGGAAGTAGTGGCCGTCCCGCCTGCACAGGGACAGCGTGGACCCGCCGGAGAGGGTGGTCTTGGCCAGCGTGACGGACGGCTTCACGGGCGTAAAGCCTCATCGCGACGGCAGCCGCTGTCACCATCGATTGTCTTCACAGGGCAGATCGGCGAACCCAGAGTGTCCTCTATCAAGGGGCTCCTCGGAAAACGCGAAAGGCTACCCCCACCCTAGCCCTCCCCCCTTGAGGGGGAGGGAAGGGAGGGGGGTGCATGGAAACTCACGTGAAACAGCCTGAGACAGAATACGCGGTTCCGTCTCAGGCTGTCATCTCACACTTCGTGAGGTCTATGCAGGTCGTTGATGTGTCCCGTTATACGATCGCATCCACGATCGCATTGAAGGTTGGGCTCGGACGCATGGCCTTCGTCGTTTTTTCCTTATCCGGATGATAATAGCCGCCCAGATCGACGGGTTTGCCTTGGGCGCCGATCAGCTCGGCATTGATCTTGGCCTCGTTCTGGGCAAGCCGTTGTGCGACTGTGGCAAACCGGGCTTGCAGGTTCTTGTCGTCCGTCTGCTCGGCCAAGGCTTGCGCCCAATACAACGTGAGATAAAAATGGCTCCCGCGATTATCGATCTCACCCACCTTACGGGCCGGCGACTTATTGCTCTCCAGGAACTTGGCGGTGGCCAGATCCAGCGTATCCGCCAAAATTTTTGCGGTGGCATTGTTGGATGCTTTGCTCAGATGTTCCAATGAGGCGGCCAGCGCCAAAAATTCGCCGAGCGAATCCCACCGTAGGTACCCTTCTTCCTGAAGCTGCTGGACGTGTTTGGGCGCGGAGCCGCCGGCCCCGGTCTCGAACAGGCCACCGCCATTCATCAGGGGGACGATCGAGAGCATTTTTGCGCTGGTCCCAATTTCAAGAATCGGGAACAGGTCCGTGAGGTAGTCTCGCAACACGTTCCCCGTGACCGAAATCGTGTCTTTCCCCTCTTTGATCCGTTCCAGCGAGAACCGCGTCGCCTCGGCCGGAGACATGATGCGGATGTCCAGGCCCTTGGTATCGTGATTCGGCAGATAGCGATTGACCTTCTTGATCAGCTCCGCGTCGTGCGCCCGGTTCTTGTCCAACCAGAACACCGCGGGCGATCCGGTGGCTCGTGCGCGATTGACGGCCAGCTTGACCCAATCTTGGATCGCCGCGTCCTTGACCTGGCACATCCGCCAGATATCCCCTTCTTCCACCGTGTGCTCAAGCAAGGTCTGCCCTGACGCGGTGACCACGCGAATCGTGCCGTTGCCCTGGGATTTAAACGTCTTGTCGTGCGATCCGTATTCCTCCGCTGCTTGCGCCATCAGGCCCACGTTGGGAACGCTGCCCATGGTTCGCGGATCAAACGCGCCGTGTTTCTTACAGAACTCGATGACTTCGTGATACACCCCCGCGTAACTACTGTCAGGGATGACCGCCTTGGTATCGTGAAGCTTGCCGTCGGGACCCCACATTTTCCCCGAGTCACGAATCATCGGAGGCATGGAGGCGTCGATAATCACATCGCTGGGGACGTGCAGATTCGTGATGCCCTTATCCGAGTTCACCATCGCCAGTGCCGGCCGCTTCTGATAACACGCCTTAATGTCCGCTTCGATGACCGCGCGTTGATCCTCCGGCAAGGTTTTGATCTTGGCGTAGAGATCGCCCAGACCGTTGTCGGGATCCACGCCCAGCTTTTGGAGCACGGCCCCGTGCTTGTCGAACACATCCTTGAAAAACACCGACACCGCATGACCGAAGATCTTGGGGTCCGAGACCTTCATCATGGTGGCTTTAAGATGGATCGAGAACAACACGCCCTGCTTTTTTGCGTCTTCGATCTGCGCCGCAAGGAATTCGCGCAAGGCGCGGCGGCTCATGAACGTGGCATCGATGACTTCGCCGACCTTCAGGGGTATCTTGGGCTTCAGCACCGTGATCTTGCCGCTCTGATCGACAAATTCGATACGCGCATCGGTGGCCTCGGTGAGCGTGACCGATTTCTCGTTGGACCGGAAATCTCCGCGACTCATATGCGCGACATGCGTCTTGGAGTCCGGGGTCCAGGCCCCCATCTTGTGCGGGTGCTTCCTGGCGTATTGTTTGACCGAAAGCGGCGCCCGGCGGTCCGAGTTGCCTTCCCGCAACACCGGGTTGACGGCACTGCCTAACACCTTGGCATATCTGGCCTTCATCTCTTTCTCTTGGTCGTTTTTCGGGTCTTCGGGATAGTCGGGGATTTCGTAGCCCTGAGCCTGTAATTCCTTGATGGCCGCTTTCAGCTGGGGGATCGAAGCGCTGACATTGGGCAGTTTGATGATATTGGCCTCCGGCGTGGTGGCGAGCTGCCCCAATTCGGCCAGATCATCCGACTGTTTCTGACTCGCCGTCAGATGTTCGGGAAAGTTGGCGATGATTCTTCCGGCCAGCGAGATGTCCCGTTTTTCAACGGCCACGCCCGCCGCCTTGGTAAACGCGCTGACAATTGGGAGAAACGAATACGTTGCCAGCATCGGGGCTTCATCAACCTCGGTATAAATGATCTTCGATTTTTGTGTGGCCATGGTTTTCCTCAGTTCGTGTTTGGGGGGTTCTGGAATCTGACAATCAGATGGGGATTTGTAATGGATTTATCGTCTGCTTGTCAATGACCCTGTAGGCCCAGGGGGCATGGACGAATGACCCATCCCGCCGATCTGGTTCTGGCCCTGCTGACCGACTCAAGACCGTACCGGTGCTCTCGGCCGCACGACAGGGAAACGCCGAACATGTCGCTGGGGTCAGCCCCCAATTCCCGATCCGCATCAACAGGCGAACACCACGGTGCGATTCCGATAGACGAGGAGACGGTCTTCCAGATGCCAGCGGACCGCGCGGGCCAACACCGCTTTCTCGATGTCCTTTCCCTTGCGGATCAAATCGGGCACACCGTCCCGATGGCTGACGCGCACCACGTCCTGCTCGATGATGGGCCCCTCGTCCAGGTCCTCCGTGGCGTAATGGGCGGTCGCGCCAATGATCTTCACGCCCCGCAGCGCGGCCTGCTCATACGGCCGCCCCCCGACGAACGCCGGGAGAAAACTGTGGTGGATATTGATGATCCGCGCGGGGTAGCGTGCGACAAACGCGCCGGTCAGAATTTGCATGTACCTGGCCAGGATGATCACATCCACGTTCCCGTCGAGGCGTTGCAGGATCTCGTCCTCCCGTTCGCGCTTGGTCTCCTTGGTCATCGGAAATACCGCAAACGGCACGCCGAAGGTCTCTGCGACCGACGCGAGGTCCGGATGATTGCTGACGATCAGGGGAATCGTCATGGGAAGGTCGCCCGCCTTCCACCGCCATAGCAAATCGACGAGGCAGTGGTCCAGGCGGGAGACGAAAATCGCCGCCCGTTTGACCTCGTCCGCGAATCGGACCGTGGCCTGCATCGCGAATTCACGGGTGAGGCGATCAACGACGGTCGCCACTGCGGTCCGGTCCACGGACGCCGGAAGATCGAACTCGACCCGCATAAAAAACGCCCCGCCGGAGGGATCGGTGGTGTGTTGATCGGATTGGAT
>MHEO01000007.1:0-7500 GCA_001803875.1 Nitrospirae bacterium RIFCSPHIGHO2_01_FULL_66_17
GGTTGACCCTGGAGGCGGCGAAGGGGTTCTACGTCGTGCACCGGGAGCGCCCGTTTTACCAGAGCCTGGCCGAGTCGATGTCCGCGGGGCCGATCGTCGCGGCCGTGCTCGAAGGGGCGGGCGCGATCGCCGCATACCGGGAACTCATGGGCGCCACCGATCCCAAGAAGGCGGCCCCCGGCACGATTCGCGCCGATCTCGCCGTGAGTCTCGAACAGAATACCGTTCACGGGTCCGACTCCCCCCAGTCCGCGGCCTTCGAAATCCCCTACTTCTTCAGCGCGCTCGATCTGTCCGCGCGCGGCTGACGCCCGAGCCATGCCGTCCGCGACTCGATACGACGTGGTGGTCGTGGGGGGCGGGTTGGCGGGCGCGGCGGTCGCCGCCCTGCTGGCCAAGCGCGGCCGTCGCGTGGCGCTGGTCGAGCCCCGGCCCGACTGGGGTGGGCGGTACGCGGCCCGTCGCGTGGGCGGCGTGCCGGTTCCGCTGGGCGCCACTCTTGCCATGGGGTACGAGCGCCTCGGGGTGGCCGACGCCTATTTCGAAGCGATCGGCCTGTCGCTGAGCCTGTTGAGCCGTGAATCGCCCGCGATGAAGCGGGAGCCCGTCCAGACCATCTGGGGCCCTCATCGCATCACGATGACGGCGAACCGTCCCGATTTCATCGAGGAACTGCGCCGGGAATACCGGGTCGGAGAACCCGGCGTGGAGGCGATGCTGACCGACCTCGATGCGGCCCGCCGCACGCTCGCGCCCCTGTGCGATCCCTCCCCGTCGGAGGCGGCGGAGGGCGCGTGGGCCCACCTGCGTCACGCCGCCGCGGCCCGCTCGTTCGCCGCGCGGTTCGGCCGGCTCGATCCGGCGGACTACGCCGAGGCGCGCGGGTGGCCCGCCCCCTTGAGCGCGTACCTTGACGCATTGAAGAGCGTTGTGGTGCCGGCCGCGTCCGATCGCGTTGCCGGGGCGGAGACGCTCTATCGCCTGGGCCTCGCCCTCCAGGGGCTCGTGGCGCTTCCGGCCGGACGCTCCGGGCTGTGTCGCCTCCTGGTGGCGCGGTGTGAGGCGCTGGGGGGGCGCGTGGTGCGAGCCCCGATCACGGCGGTGGGAGGTGGGCGGCGTCCGTTCGTCGAGGCCGAGGGGGAGCGCCTCGAGGGCGTGGCATTGGTCGTCAACGCGCGGAGACCGCCGGGCGACGACGGCGTGGCCGAGGCGCCCGGCGAGTCCGGCGCGACGGTGACGTTCGCGTTCACCCTGCCCGCCGATCGCGTGCCCGAGGCGATGGGGCGCTTCCTGCTCGTGTCGGGCGACGGCGAGCGCGATGGGTGGGCGTTGAGCCGGTTTCGGCTCGATGACGGAGGCCAGGGGACGCCGCGCGAGGCGGTGGCCGTGTCGTGCGCGGGGCCGATGGACGCGCGGCGCCGGGCGCGCGAGGCCGGGCGGTTTGCCGAGCGCCTGACCAAGCTGGCGCCGTTCGCCGGGGGCGCCGTCACATCCCTTGGCGCAATCTCGGACGACGAGGTGCCTGATCCGGTCGAGGCGAAGGCATGGACCGTGGCGGCCTGGCGGCCTCGCCGGTGGGGATGGGCCCAGGCCGGGCGCTCGCCGGTGTGGTGGCTTGCGGACGCCGGGTCCCCCTGGATCGACGACGCCGCGGCCTACCGGACCGCGCTGGCCGTCGAGCAGCACATCCGCCTCGTGTGAGTCTCTCCGGTCGGTTTGTTCCGCCGCTGCTGATGCTGCTCGCCGCGTGCGCGATCGTCGCCCCCCGCGGCGCCGCGCCGCCGAACGAGACGCCCCCGCTCCTCCACGAGGCGCGCGCCGCGTACGAGCGGGGCGACGACGCGGTTTCGATCGTGCGCGTGGAGGCGTTCATCGCCTCCGCGCCGGGTCATCCGCTGTTGGCCGAGGCGCAACTGCTCCTCGCCCGCGTCCGCGAACGGTCCGGCGCGTGGGCGACCGCGTGGGAGCAGTATCGGTTGTTCCTTTCCAATTATCCGACCCACGCCGGGGCGGCCGACGCCCTCGCGCGCGCGGCGGCGCTGGCGCGGCGGCACGTCTTCGCCGGGGAGCGGCCGCCGGTGGCGCGGTGGCGGGTGATCGCGCCGGACCGCTCCGCGTTCCCGATCGGCGACGGCGCGCGGGTCGGCGCGGTGCTCGCGCCGGGGGTCAATCCGAAATGGGATGAGGTGGCGCGGGCGATCGACCTTGCCGCGGTCGACGGCGTGCGGATCGCGCTCCGGCTGTCGCTGGCCGAGCCGGGGCGTCCGTTCGATCCGTTCGACGACGCGGCCGTCGGGCGGGCGGAGGCGGCGTATCGCGCCGCCGCGGCGTGGCCCATCGAGGGGTTTCTGATCGACCGCGATCTGTACGTCGCGGCCGCCGCCCCGCCGCCCGCGGCGCAAGGGGTCATGGCATCCCTGTTCGGACTGGGGTCATTCCCCGCGGCGTTGTCCGAGCCCCGGGCGTGGGCTTGGGCGGGGATGAGGGCCCGCGCGTCCGCGCGGGCCCTCGGACGCTTCGTGCGGGCGGTCGACGCCGTGCAGCCGGGTCGGACCTGGATCGTGGCCGTGTCCGAGGCGGCGGTGATGCGTCCGGCCGGGGCGGTGCTCGATCGGGGCGAGGATCTCGCGGAACTGCGCGAGGCCGCGCCGGGGCTTGTGCCGGCGATCGTGGCGGCGGCGCCCTTCGACCTCACGGCGGCCGCCGCGCGCCTCGCGGAGGCGGGTGTTCGGGCACGGCCGCTGGCGTGGGTGGCGGGGCAAGACCTCGTCGCGCTGCCCTGAGGCCGTCGCGAGGAGCCTGTCCATGAATGGTCATCTCGGGAAGCAGCATTCGTCCGTCACGCTAGAGCGGCGTTGCCGCTGCGCTTCCGGTGCTCACGTACACACGGAGTACGCTCCGCTCCGGTTCTCGCGGCGCCTTGCATCTGACGCATTCCTGAACAGGCTCAAACGCCCGATGCCTCGGACTGGTCCTGAGGCCGCATTGACAAACAAAAAATGGGTCGGGTAGTATCGGGCTCCGCTTGGGCCGCGGCTCGCGATGGGCGGGCGGGGCGGGCGGGGGAGGTCCGTTCATGATTCCTGATGATCTGAGGTATTCGGCCGATCACGAGTGGGTTAAGGTGGAGGGGAAGCAGGCCGTGATCGGTATCACGGACTATGCGCAGCAGGAGTTGGGCGACATCGTGTACCTGGAATTGCCCGACGTCGGCGCCGAGGTCGTCATGGAGGAGGAGGTGACCGAGATCGAGTCAACCAAGACCACCTCCCCGGTCCTCGCGCCGGTCAGCGGCACCATCATCGAGGTCAACGACGAGCTCAAGGAGTCCCCCCAACTGATCAACGAGGACCCCTACGGGAAGGGCTGGATCGCGATCCTGAAGATGACCAATCTCGACGATCTCGACAGCTTGATGAGCGCCAAGGAATACGAGGAACACATCACGGAAGGCGCGGACGACGAGTAGAGGCGCCCCCGCGCCGCCCGTCATCCACATTCATTCCCTCACCTGACATGGCCAAACGAATCGTTGCGTTGGGGGGCGGCCCGGGGGGCTACGTCGCGGCCCTGCGCGCGGCGCAACTCGGCGCGCAGGTCACGGTGGTCGAAGCCCGAGGGCTCGGCGGGACCTGTCTCCATCGCGGGTGCATTCCGACCAAGGCGATGGCGGCCACGGCCGGCCTTCTCACCGGCATCCGCCGCGCGAAGGAATTCGGGCTTCGCGTGAGCGGGGACGTCGCGGTCGATCTGGCCGAGATGGTCGCCCGCAAGAACCGCATCGTGCAGAGCCAGGCTCAGGGGATCGAACACCTGTTCAAGGCCGCGCGCGTCACGCTGGTGCGAGGGGTCGGCGTCATGGAGAGCCCCCGCTCGGTCGCGGCGCGGTCCGCCGACGGGCGCCGCGTGTCCATCCCGTGCGACGCGATCATCGTGGCCACGGGGTCCGAGCCGGCGAAGCCCTCGCTCTTTCCTTTCGACGGCGACCGTGTGCTGACCTCCGACGACGTCATCGATCTCACCCGCCTCCCGCCCACGCTGCTGATCGTGGGGGGCGGGGTCACGGGCTGCGAGTTCGCGTGCATCTTCCGCGCACTGGGGTCGGAGGTCACGGTCGTCGAGCAAGCGGATCGGCTCGTCGCGGCCGAGGACGAGGCCGTGTCGGCGTTGCTGCAGCGCGAGATGAAAAAACAGGGCATCCGCGTGCTCACGGGCGTCGGCGTGACCGGAGTGGATCGCGGAGCGGACGCGGTCCGCGTCGCGCTGTCCACCGGCGAAGCGCTCGCGGTCGATCGCGTGCTGGTGGCGGTCGGGCGGTCGCTCAACAGCCGGGAGATCGGCGCCGAGGCCGCCGGTCTTCGCGCCGGTCCGCGCGGCGAACTCGTCGTCGACGAGCGCATGGACACCGGCGTCGACGGCGTGTGGGCGATCGGCGACGTGACGGGCCGCAAGCAATTGGCGCACGCGGCCTCCGCCGAGGGGGAGGTCGCCGCCGCGCGGGCGATGGGCCTCGACGCGCGCATGGACTTCGACGCGATCCCGGCCGGGATCTTCACGTGTCCGGAGATCGGGAGCATCGGGCTGACCGAGGCGCAGGCCCGCGCGTCCGGTCGCGCGGTGTCGGTCGGGGAATTTCTCTTCCGGTCGTTGGCCAAGGCCCACATTCTGGGCGAGACGGCGGGGTTCGTGAAGGTGGTGACGGACGCGGACAGCGGAGCCCTCCTGGGTGTTCACATCATCGGCCCGCAGGCGGCCGAACTCATCCACGAGGCGGTGGTTGCGATGCGCGCCGAAGCCACCGTCGACGAATTGATCCACGCGATCCACGTGCACCCGACGCTGGCGGAGGTGGTCCACGAGGCCGCCGGCGCCGCGCGCGGCGTTGCGATCCACGCGGTGCGGAAGGCCTGAGCCGGTGAGCGCCGTGGACGTCCAACGCCAACTCGAGCTGATCGCCCGCGGAACGGTCGACATCATTCAGCCGAACGAGCTGGAGGAGAAACTCAAGAGCGGCCGGCCGCTTCGTATTAAGGCGGGGTTCGACCCCACCGCGCCCGATCTCCACTTAGGGCACGTCGTCCTGCTTCAGAAGATGCGCGTCTTCCAGGACCTCGGCCACCAGGTGATCTTCCTGATCGGCGACTTCACGGGGATGATCGGCGATCCCAGCGGGGTCTCCGAGACGCGCAAGCCGCTCACGCGCGAGCAGGTGGCGGCCAACGCCGAAACCTACCGCCGCCAGGTGTTCAAGGTTCTCGATCAGGAGCGCACCGAGATCCGATTCAACAGCGAGTGGCTGGGCGCGATGAGCACGCTGGAATTCGCCGAACTGGGCGCCAAGCAGACGGTGGCCCGGGTGCTGGAGCGGGACGACTTTCGGAAGCGGTTCGCCGAGGGCAAGGACATCAGCGTGCTGGAGTTTTACTACCCCTTGATGCAGGGGTACGACTCGGTGCACCTGAAGGCGGACGTCGAGCTGGGCGGCGCCGATCAGAAATTCAACCTCTTGATGGGCCGCACGCTGCAGCGGCGCTACGGGCAGGAGTCGCAGGTCGTGATCACCGTGCCCCTGCTCGAAGGCACCGACGGCGTGCGGAAGATGAGCAAGAGCCTGGGCAACTACATCGGCATCGAGGAGCCCCCCGACGACATCTTCGGCAAGACGATGTCGATCAACGATGAGATGATGCTGCGGTATTACGAGCTCCTCACCGATCGGCCGCTCGACGCGGTGCGGGCGCGGCATCCGATGGAGGCCAAGCTCGCGTTGGCCGAGCTGCTGGTCGAGCGCTTCCACGGCCCCGACGCCGCGCGGGAGGCACATCGGCGGTTTGAACAGCGCGTCCGCCAGCGCGAGTTCGCCGACGCGCCGGTCGTCGACCTCAGCCGCGATCGGCATGACGCGGAGGAGGGGATGCCGCTGGTGGATGCGATTCATCGGGCGGGGTTGTCGCCGAGCAAGAGCGAGATCCGGCGCCTGATCCGGCAAGGCGCGGTCGACGTGGACGACGCGCCGGTGACCGACGCCCTCGCGCGATTGTCCAAGGGCGCGCATCGCATCCGGGTCGGCAAGCGGCGGCTGGCGCGGGTGATTATTTAGGTCTTGACTTTGTTGGGGCGCATTTGCTAGATTGCGCTCCCTTGCAGTGAGCACCTCCCGCGTGCGGACGAAACAAAGGGCTTGACACGCGGGGAGTCGGTATGATCTAATGCAACGTTCGCGGGATGACTTTGGTCCGGCGAACCGCTCTTTGAAAACTGAATAGGATGTCAGGATGGTGAAGCGGGTTTCCTAGTCAACACAACCTTGCTCAACGAGCAAAGGTCAGCTTTTCCAGATTTTCCTTGGAGAGTTTGATCCTGGCTCAGAACGAACGCTGGCGGCACGCCTAACACATGCAAGTCGCACGAGAAAGTCCCCGCAAGGGGACCGGTAAAGTGGCAGACGGGTGAGTAATGCGTGGGTAACCTGCCCTCAAGAGGGGGATAACCCCGCGAAAGCGGGGCTAATACCGCATAACATCGCGCGGCGCAAGTCGTGCGATCAAAGATGGCTCGCAAGGGCTATCGCTCGAGGAGGGGCTCACGTTCCATCAGCTAGTTGGTGGGGTAACGGCCTACCAAGGCGGTGACGGATAGCTGGTCTGAGAGGACGACCAGCCACACTGGCACTGAGACACGGGCCAGACTCCTACGGGAGGCAGCAGTGAGGAATCTTGCGCAATGGGCGAAAGCCTGACGCAGCGATGCCGCGTGGGGGATGAAGGCTTTCGGGTCGTAAACCCCTTTGGGTGGGAAAGAAACGTCGCGGGGTGAACAATCCCGCGGCCTGACGGTACCCACAAAACAAGCCACGGCTAACTCTGTGCCAGCAGCCGCGGTAAGACAGAGGTGGCGAGCGTTGTTCGGATTTACTGGGCGTAAAGCGTGGGTAGGCGGTTCGGCCAGTCAGATGTGAAATCCCACCGCTTAACGGTGGAACGGCGTCTGATACTACCGGACTCGAGTGCAGGAGAGGAGGGTGGAATTTCCGGTGTAGCGGTGAAATGCGTAGATATCGGAAGGAACACCAGTGGCGAAGGCGGCCCTCTGGACTGCAACTGACGCTGAGACACGAAAGCGTGGGGAGCAAACAGGATTAGATACCCTGGTAGTCCACGCCCTAAACGATGGGCACTAAGTGTGGGAGGTATCGACCCCTCCCGTGCCGCACCTAACGGAGTAAGTGCCCCGCCTGGGGAGTACGGCCGCAAGGTTGAAACTCAAAGGAATTGACGGGGGCCCGCACAAGCGGTGGAGCATGTGGTTTAATTCGACGCAACGCGAAGAACCTTACCCAGGCTTGACATGTAGGTAGTAGGAACCTGAAAGGGCAACGACCCCGCAAGGGGAGCCTGCACAGGTGCTGCATGGCTGTCGTCAGCTCGTGCCGTGAGGTGTTGGGTTAAGTCCCGCAACGAGCGCAACCCCCGCCCTCTGTTTGCCACCGGGTCATGCCGG
>MHEO01000007.1:12500-19547 GCA_001803875.1 Nitrospirae bacterium RIFCSPHIGHO2_01_FULL_66_17
CGAGCGCGGCGCGTTCACCGGGGCCCACGCCGCGCGCATCGGACGCTTCGAACTGGCGCACGGGGGCACCATCTTTCTCGATGAGATCGGGGAGATGAGCCCGGCGCTGCAGGTCAAGCTGCTGCGCGTGCTGCAACAGCGCGCCTTCGAGCGGGTGGGCGGCATGAAGACCATTCATGTGGACGTTCGGGTCATCGCCGCCACGAACAAGGATCTGGACGACGCCGTGCGCGAGGGCTCGTTTCGCGAAGACCTGTATTATCGGTTGAACGTAATTCCGATCGTCGTCCCGCCGCTGCGAGACCACGCCGAGGACATCCCGTTGCTCGTCGAGCATTTTCTCTCGGTCTTCAACGACGAGAAGCGCAAGCAGGTCGGGGGCGTCTCGCCCGAGGCCATGAAGCGGCTCATGGCGCATCACTGGCCGGGTAATGTCCGGGAGTTGGAGAACCTGATCGAGCGGCTGATCATTCTCAAGGGCGAAGGGATGGTCCTGCCCGAGGATCTGCCCGACAAGGTGGGTCATCCCGTACGGGAGCCGTCGGCGCCGTCGTTTGTGTTTCCGCGCGATGGGGTGGATTTCAATCGGATGGTGGACGCGTTCGAGGACGATTTGATCAGCCACGCGCTGCGGGCGGCGGGCGGCGTCAAATCGCACGCCGCCCAACTGCTTCGACTCAACCGGACCACGCTCATCGAGAAAATGAAAAAGCGGCGTTCCATCGAGTCCGATTCCCAGCCGACCGTCGCCCCGCGCGCCCGCCCCGCGTCGTCCGCGCCGAAATCGGCATCGTAGCCGGCGTCCCGCCGCTTCGCGGCGCCATCGAGAACCGCGCTCACCGCGAGCGCCGACTTGTCAGTCGCCGATCATTTGTTACACTGTTGGCGTCATGGCCATCCCTCGAAAGGCGACTCCGGTTCTGAAAGTCGGTGAGGTGCCCGTGGTTCGCTTCGCGCGCCTGGTCGAAGCGGGCTTGCGCGATGATCTGCAACGATTGCACGAGGATCTTCTCTCGGAAGAAAGCCGCCTGACGGCCCTCGAGGAAATTCGCTGGCATTCCATGAAGGATTTCGAGGCCCTCGGGGAGGGTGGGGTGACCACCACCGAGGCCGCCCTCTACTATACGCTCTTTCACCATCTGACGCAGGAGATCGATCTCCAGGGACGACTCGTCGTCACGGCGCGGCGACGGCTCCACGACAAGCAAGCCGCGCTCACGGCTGCCGCCGAGGAGCGTCGGGTCGCCGAACGGAGCCACCGGGGGACCGGGCGACATCGAACGCCCGAGGGAGCCTTCGATCAGATGGGTCCAGGCGGCCCTCGGTCGGTGCTGAAGAAAGCCTCATGAACGGCGCGCGGGCACGGCACCGTGCGGGGGCAAACTCCTCCCGCGATCGTCCACTCGGGGGGCGACATGGACCGGCCTAAGGAGGGGGCGATGTCCACGGTTCCACGAAATTCACCGATCTGGTTCTCGCCGTCCATCTCAACGCTCGGATTCATCAGGCGGATGGCCATCGCGTTCGGCCTGTTGGTCTTCATCCCCCTCCTGGTTTTGATCTACGTCTACATGGCGAGCAGTGAGATTTCGTTTCCGACGATTCTGTTCAGCACCGCCATCACGTCCCTCGTCGGGTTTTACGTCGTGTGGGAAATCGTGAAGCGGGTCTTGACGCTGGCACAGGACGTGCGGCGATTCATCCCGGCGACCGCGACCGCCCAGCAGGATGAGGGTGGCGTGCTGCAGCAGTCGTTTTCTCACCTCATTCAGCAGATGCAATCGACGATGGCGGAGCTCGAAGCCAAGGCACGGCTCCTTGAGGAAACCGAACGGAAATTGGGTGAGGCGACGGTCTACTCGGCCCAGGTGATCTCGTCGATCGCCGACTATGTGATCGTTACCGATTCCCATATGCGGGTCCGGAAGATCAACCCGGCGGTCCAGACCCAGTTGGGGTACGGCGTTGATGAACTTAAAGACCGGCCGGTCGAGACGGTCCTCCGGGGAACGGCCGGCGGCGAGGTCCTCATGAACCAGGAGGAGATGGCGCAGCTCACGAGAGCGGGAACGCTCTGGGGAAAGAGCGGGATGCTGCGAAGCCGCGACGGCGAGGGCATCCCCGTGCAGATGAACCTCTCGCTGGTGCGGGGCGCCGGCGGGGATCTCAGCGGTATCGTGATCGTCGCGCGCGACGTCCGCGAGACGTTGCGCCTGGTGGCCGACCTGCAGCAGGCCAAGACGAACCTGGAGGAGCGGGTCCACCAGCGGACACAGCAGATCGAGCAGGCCATGCAGGAACGCGAACGCGCCTACCAGGAACTCACACGCAAGGACGATCAACTCGTGCGCCAGGAGAAGATGGCCTCGCTCGGTCAACTGGCCGCCGGCGTGGCGCACGAGATCAACAATCCGATCGGCTTCGTGAGCAGCAATCTCCAGATGCTGCAACGCTATCTCGCCGATCTCACGTCGTACGTGACGCGGACCGGCCCGTTGATGGAGAAGCTGTGTGGCGGTGCCAACACGGAGGCGCTCCGGCCGGAAGCGGAGGAGGTGGCCGGTTGGGTCAAGCACGTCGAACTCGATCAGACGCTCGTCGATGCCGGCGAGTCCGTCGTCGAGTCGATCGACGGATTACACCGCGTGAAGAAGATCGTCTCGGCGCTACGGGAGTTTTCTCACGCCGATCAGGACGAGCCGGCGTCGGCGGACCTGAACGAAGGACTGGAAAGCACCATCAACATTGTCTGGAACGAGTTAAAATACAAAGTGACGCTTCACCGCGAGTACGGAGATTTGCCGAAGGTGAACTGTTATCCCCATCAATTGAATCAGGTGTTCATGAACCTGCTGGTCAATGCGGCCCATGCGATCCCTGACAAGGGGGAGATCTGGGTCAAAACGTGGGCGGATCGCGATCGTGTCTACGTCGACGTGCGAGACTCGGGTGCGGGGATTCCGGAGGCGAACCTCTCGAAGATTTTTGACCCGTTCTTTACGACCAAACCGGTGGGCCAGGGAACCGGATTGGGGTTGAGCATCGTGTACGGGATCGTCGAGCGTCATGGCGGGACGATCCATGTGGAAAGTCGAGTCGGCGAGGGGACGACGTTTCATCTCTCGGTTCCTCTCCAGCCTGTGCTCAAAGCGGCCGCTTAGGATGATGCCTGAATGCGCGAGGGGACGATGACCGAACGCCCGACCATCTTGATCGTGGACGACGAAGCGCCGATCCGCAGGAGCCTCCAGCGCCTGTTCGCTCGGGAGCACTATCGCGTGCTGGAGGCGGCCGGCGGGCAGGAGGCGCTCAAGATCGCCGACACCGACGCCGTCGATCTGATCATCTCGGATTACGTCATGCCGGGCGGCAACGGACTCGACCTGCTGACGACGATGAAGAAGCGGCACCCCCGCGTCGTCCGCATGATCATGACCGGAAAGGCCGACCTGCAGACCGTGATCACCGCGATCAACGAGGGGCACGTCTATCGGTTTATCCTCAAGCCATGGGACAACGACGATCTGTGTCTGTCGGTGCGCCTTGCGCTGGAACAGGCGACGTTGCTGTCCGAGAACCGCCGGCTGGTGGGGCGCCTGCAGGAGCAGGAAGAGGTGCTGCGGGGGCTGGCGAAACGCTACCCCGGGATTACGAGCGTCGAGCGCGACGCCGAGGGGGCGATCGTATTGGATGATCCGGATGAAGCCGCGGCTTGACGCGCCGGCCGTGGATCGCGGCTGTCTGCTCATTGTCGACGATGAGCGGTTCGTGCTCAACGCGCTGACGCGGCTCTTGCGCCGGGACCAGCACGACATCGTCACCGTGGAGGCGCCGACCCAGGCGTTGGACGTGCTCCGTGAGCGGCCCGTGGGGGTGATCGTCTCCGACTACCGCATGCCGGAGATGGACGGGGTGCAGTTTCTGCGGCAGGCGCGCGACGTCGCGCCCGAAGCCATCCGCATCATTTTAAGCGGGTATGCCGAGATCCACGCGATCCTCTCCGCCGTGAACGATGGGGGCATCCACAAGTATTTGACAAAACCCTGGAACGATGAACAACTGCGGCTGGAGGTCAAGGCCGGTTTCGATCAATACGTGCTGGCGAAAACCAACCGGCTCCTCCAAGAGACGCTCCAGTGCCGCAACGAGGAGTTGCTGGCTCTGACGAGTTCGTTGGAGGCTGAGCAAGCCCGGCAGCAGGAGAACTTCCGCGCGACCATCGAAATGCTGGTCGCGGTTCCCAAGATGAAACATCCGGATGAGGTCGTTCATACCGAACGGGTACGGGCGATCTGTCGGGCAATGGGAGAAGCCCTGGGGTGGAGGGCCGATGACATCGAGTCCCTTGGCCTGGCGGCTCGATTACACGACATCGGCAACCTCGGGGTGGATTCGCGGATCTTGTTGAAGGAAGATGCTCTGAGCGCGGAGGAGCGGTCCGCCGTTCAGCAGCACACGGTGTATCCCGAGAAAATCCTGCACGGGGTGACCGGGATGGAGGAGATCGTGCGCATCCTCCACTCACATCACGAAAATTTCGATGGGTCCGGCTATCCGGACGGCTTGAAGGGGGATGCGATCCCGCGCGCGTCGCAGATTCTCTATATCGCGGATGCGTATGACGCCTTGCGGCTTCAGCGACCGTACCGACCGCCTCTGACGCCGGAGGAGGCGGTCGCCCTCATTACGCACGCCGCAGCTCGGAGTTTCGACCCGGTGTTGATGGAGCCGTTCCGGTCCGTGATCAGCGCCGTCGAGCCGTCGGACGGTCCGGATAGGCTGAAGTCGTGACGAACATGTTCGGGGCAACCTCACGAGGTGCCGCCATGGAGGGTCAGCCGTGTTGGTGTTGACGAGACGAGTTGAGGAAGGCATCGTGATCGGCGATGACGTGCGGGTGCGGGTGCTCGAAATCAAAGGTCACCAAGTCAAGCTCGGGATCGACGCGCCTCGAACGACCGGGGTGTATCGCGAGGAAATCTATCGCCGGATCCAGGAGGAAAACCGCCAGGCGGCGCATGTTCCGGAGCATCCGGGCATGCTGTCGTCGCTGTGGCGGGAATGGCGGAGTCGAGGATTGGGAGAGAGGAAAAAGCCGTGAAGATCGCGACGACTCGCTTTGGCGCCTTGGAGGTCCCCGAACAGGCTCTCATCACGCTCCCGTGCGGCCTCATCGGGCTCGGACACGTGACCCGTCTGGTGTTCGTCGACCAGGAGGACGCCGGATGGTTTCGGTGGTGGCAGGCGGTGGACCATCCTGAGATCGCGTTCGTGACCATCGATCCGTCTCGCCTGGTTGAGGAGTACGCACTGGCGGGCGTCGACGAGGACCTCCGCGCACTCGGGGTCGGGGATGCGTCGATGCGGATGGTGATCGCGCTGACGAGTCTTCCGCAGGGGACCCTCGATGGAGCCACCGTGAACCTGCTCGCGCCCATCGTCGTCAATCGGGCGACCGGCCAGGGGCGCCAGGTCGTCCTGCCGGACGGACGCTATTCGGTGGCCCACCCGCTGGATGGGACGGTCTCGGGAACGCGCGCGGTCGAGATGGCGGCATGAACGACCGTCGACCGTGGTCCACGTTGGGCCGAGATCTCCCTGTCTGGTGGGAGCCCGGCATCCCATGCGATGACTGTGCCCGACCGAGCGAGCGAACGGTGCTCCTGCTGTACGGGGAGGCGCTGGCCGCGCTGCGCCGGGCGCGCCGGCTCGGGGACCCACGCGCCGACCTGGGCCGCGCCCTGTCAATTCTGACCGAACTGGCCGCGTCGTTGGCCGAACGGGAGGATCGCGAGGCGGTCCTCAATCTGGCGTCGCTCTACCACTATATGATTCATCGCCTGATGGAGGCGGTTGAATGCGGGAATCCGGTCCCGATCATTGAGGTCGAACGGCTGTTGCAAGCCCTCTGGGAAGGTTGGGTTCAGGTGATTCAATCCGACGTCGTCGGCGGGTTTCCCGACTCGCTGGAGGAACACGACCGCCCCGCCTCGTCCCCTCCGTCGCTTCTGTCCGCATCGTAACCCGCCTCACCCTCTCTGCGGCCTCCCGCGTCTTGCTTCACGCCCACTCGTTGACTTTTCATTGCCGATCACTATACTAGGGGGCTACGTTTATGACGGCGACAGTGGCCCTTTCCATCAAAAAGCGAGTCGGCGAGATCCTGGAACAGGCTCTCGACCGGGCCCGTGCGTCCGGCGACCTCCGTGGAGGGACCGCGCCGGTCTGGATGGAGACGCCCAAGCGCGGCGGGTTCGGCGACTATGCGACCGCCGTGGCCATGACGCTGGCGCCCGCGGAGAAGCGGCCGCCGCGACAGGTCGCGGACATTCTGGTCCGGCATCTCCCGCCGTCCGATCTCGTCGAGCGGATCGACATCGCAGGTCCCGGCTATCTCAACGTGACCGTGCGCCGCGAGGCCTGGTGGGGCGTCGTGGCGGAGGTGCTGGAGGCCGGCCCCTCGTACGGTCGCGCACCCGCGTCGGCGCGTTCGGTGCAGGTGGAATTCGTGAGCGCCAACCCCACGGGCCCGCTGCACGTGGGGCATGGCCGTCTCGCCGCCGTCGGCCTGGCCCTGGCGAACCTGCTGGCCGCGGCGGGAGATCGCGTCGAGCGCGAGTACTACATCAACGACGCCGGCCGCCAGATGCGGTTGATGGGGGAGTCGGTGTGGGCGCGGTACTGCACGCTGCTGGGCCGCGACACGCCCGTGCCCGAGGACGGCTACCAGGGGGGGTACGTGGAGGAAATCGCGCGCGCGGCGATCGAGCACGCCGGCGACCGCTACCTCAACCAGCCGCGGGAGGCGGCGGTGGCCGACCTGACCGAGTTGGCCTACGGGCGGCTTCTCGACGAGATCCGGTCCGATCTCGCGCTCTACGGCGTCGAATTCGACGCGTGGACCAGCGAGCGGGAGCTCTTCCAATCCGGCGCGGTCGAGCGGGTGATCGAGATGTTGCACGCGCAGGGATACATCTTCGAGGCGGACGGCGCCCTGTGGTTTCAGTCCTCGGCGCTGGGCGACGAGAAGGACCGCGTCGTTCGAAA
>MHEO01000007.1:19556-32323 GCA_001803875.1 Nitrospirae bacterium RIFCSPHIGHO2_01_FULL_66_17
GGAGTGGACCTACCTCGCGTCGGACCTCGCGTACCACCACAAGAAACTGACCTCGGGATTCGACGTGGTGGTCGATCTCTGGGGAGCCGACCACCACGGCTACGTCGGGCGGATTCGGGCGCTCGTTCGGGCGTTGGGGTATCCGGACGAGCGGCTTCGCGTCGAGATCGGCCAGTTGGTCACGGTGGTGCGCAAGGGCAAGCCGGTGCCCATGTCGAAGCGGACCGGCACGTTCATCGCCCTGCGCGACGTGATCGAAGAGGTGGGACGCGACGCCGCGCTGTTGACGTTTCAGATGCGCCGTTTGGACAGCCCGATGGAGTTCGATCTCGAACTCGCCAAGGAGCAGTCGTCCGAGAACCCCGTCTACTACATTCAATACGCCCACGCGCGGACGGCGGGCGTCCTGCGGACGGCGGAGGAACAGGGCCTCCGCTGGCGTCCCATCGCGGAGCGCGACCTCTCGGGGCTGGTCCTGCCGGAGGAGCTGAGCGTGCTCAAGACTCTGGCGGCGTATCCCGACGCCCTCCAGGAGGCGGCGCTTGCGTTCGAGCCCCACCGGCTGGCCTACTTCCTCCAGGAGCTCGCCGGACAGTTCCACGCCTACTATTACAAGCACCGCATCATCACCGACGATCACCGTCTGACCACGGCGAGGCTCGCCCTGGTCGCGGCGGTGGGGGTGGTGCTCCGCAACGCGCTCTCGATTCTGGGCGTCTCCGCCCCGGAACGGATGTAATGGCCTTCGAGTTGCGGGCAACCGATCCGCTAGGCGGAGCGCGTCGGGGCCGTCTGACGACCCCCCACGGCGCCGTGGAGACGCCGGCGTTCATGCCCGTCGGCACCCAGGCCACCGTGAAGACGATGACGCCGGACGATCTGGAGGGGCTGGGGGTGCAGATGATCCTCGCCAACGCCTACCACCTCTACCTCCGCCCGGGGCACCGGCTCATCGCCGATCGAGGCGGGCTGCACCGCTTCATGGGCTGGGATCACCCGATCCTCACCGACAGCGGCGGCTTTCAGGTGTACAGCCTGGCGGCGCTGCGTCGAGTCAGCGATGACGGCGCGTACTTCCAGTCGCACCTGGACGGGTCGGTCCACCTGATGACCCCCGAACTGTCCATCGAGATCCAGGACGCGCTGGGCGCCGACGTGGTGATGGCGTTCGATGAATGCGTCGGCCACGATACGACCCGCGAGGACGCGGAGCGCGCGATGCGCCGAACGGTCCGGTGGGCGCGGCGGTGCCGGGAGGCGTTGCGCGCGACCCCGTCGGCGCTCTTCGGCATCGTGCAGGGGGGGCTGTTTCCCGATCTGCGGGAGGAGGCCGCGCGCGAGACCGTGGCCCTGGAGTTCGACGGCTACGCGATCGGCGGGCTGTCGGTCGGCGAATCCAAGGACGAGATGGCGCGCGTGATCGAGCAGGTCGCGCCGATGCTGCCGGCCGCGCAGGCGCGCTACCTGATGGGGGTGGGAACGCCCGAGGACCTGATCGAGGGAGTGGCGCGCGGTATCGATCTCTTCGATTGCGTCATGCCGACACGGCATGCGAGGACCGGATGGCTGTTCACGAGTCGCGGCCGGGTCGTCATCAAGCACGCCGAGTACGCGACCGACGACCGGCCCCTCGATCCGGCGTGCGGGTGCTACACGTGCCGGCGTTTCTCCCGCGCGTATCTGCGGCACCTGTTCGTGTCCAAGGAAACCCTGGCATCCCGCTTGAACACCCTCCACAATCTGTCGTTCTATCTGACGCTCATGGCCGATATGCGGTGCGCCATCGACGAAGGGCGGTTTGAGTCATTTCGCGCGGCGCGGCTGGCCGCCTACCAGGAGGTGGTGGAGTGAAGGGTTTCAACGGAATGCGACTCGTCGGATCGGGGCTCCTCGCGGGGTGGGCGTTCCTCGCCCCGCGTTCGTGGTCTTGGGCTCAGGACGCGCCGGGCGCGCAGCCGGCCGGGCCGTTCGGTCAGCTCTCGGGATTCATCCCGTTCCTGCTGATTTTCGTCCTGTTTTATCTCCTGCTGATTCTGCCGCAGCAGCGCCGACAGAAAAAGCACCGTGCGATGCTCGAGGCGTTGAAGAAGAACGATAAGGTGGCGACGACCGGCGGCATCTACGGCACCGTGATGAGCCTGTCCAAGGAGATGGTGACGCTTGAGATCGCCCCGAACGTCCGCATCAAGATCCGCCGCGACGCGATCGCCGATCTGCGCACCGGCGACGACGAGGAGTCGAAATGAAACGAGGGGTGAAAGGCCGGTTCCTGCTGATTGCGGTCACCGTGCTCCTGTCGATCCTGTTCTTTGTGCCGTCGACGCCGTGGTTCGGATCTCTCCCGGGGTGGTGGCAGCGGTATCTGCCCCACAAAGGGATCACGCTTGGGCTCGATCTGCAGGGCGGCATGCACCTGGTGATGGAGGTGGACGCCGACAAAGCCGTCGACAACACCGTCGAGCGCCTCGGGCAGGATCTCGGCGATCGGCTGAAGGACCAGCAGCTCGCCGCGACGGTCACGCGCGAGGGGCTCACGCTCGCGGTGGCGCTGAAGGACCTCAAGGATCGTGAGAAGGTCTCCACCCTGGTCGACGAGCATTTCGGCACGCTGTCGAGCACGGACCTGCGCGATCAGACGCTGATCTTCTCGCTGCGAAGCGGGGAGGTCGAGCGCGTGCAGAAGGCGGCGGTCTCCCAGGCGCTGGAGACGATTCGGAACCGCATCGACCAGTTCGGGGTGACCGAGCCCTTGATCCAGCAGCAGGGCGCGCGGCAGATCCTCATCCAGTTGCCGGGGGAAAAGAATCCCCAGCGCGCGTTGAACCTGATCGGCCGAACCGCCCTGCTGGAGTTCAAGCTGCTCGACGAAGAGAGCCCGTTCGCGAGGGAATTGCCGGAGCGCATTCCGCCGAGCCAGGAGGCGGCGCTGCTCGCCGAGTGGCGGCCGAAGATCCCGCAGGGCGATGAGATCCTGTTCGAGCGCGTCGAGGCGGAGGGTGGCGCGGTGAGCAAGCGGCCCTTCCTGGTCAAGCAGCGCGCCGCAATGACCGGCGAGTCGCTGCAGGATGCGCTGGTTTCGATCGGCGATTTCAACGAGCCGTACGTCTCCATCACGTTCGACGGGGCGGGCGCGAAGCAGTTCGAGCGGCTGACCGCCGAGCACGTGAAGAAGCGGTTGGCGATCGTCCTGGACGGGTCGGTCTACTCCGCGCCGGTCATTCAGGAGCGGATTGCCGGAGGGCGCGCGCAGGTTTCCGGCAGCTTCTCGATGGAGGAGGCGAACGACCTCGCGATCGTGCTCCGCGCGGGGTCGCTGCCGGCGCCGGTCAACGTGATCCAGAACGTCACCGTCGGTCCCTCGCTGGGCCAGGACTCGATCGACGCCGGGATCCGCGCGGCGTGGATCGGTACCGCGCTGGTCGTGCTGTTCATGGCGTTCTATTACCGGCTGGCGGGGGTCATCGCGGACGTCGCCTTGGCGCTCAACGTCATTCTGTTGATCGGGGCGCTGGCCGCGCTCAACGCCACGCTGACCTTGCCCGGCATCGCGGGCATCATCCTGACGATCGGGATGTCGGTGGACTCCAACGTCCTGATCTTCGAGCGCATCCGCGAGGAGTTGCGCCTCGGCAAGCCGGTCCGCCTGGCGGTGGACGGCGGGTACGACAAGGCGTTCCTGACCATCGTCGATTCGCATGTCACCACCTTGATCACCGCGCTCGTGCTGTTTTTGTTCGGGACCGGCCCGATCAAGGGTTTCGCGGTGACGCTCAGCCTGGGCGTCACGATCAACCTGTTCACGGCGCTGGTCGGCACCAAGGTGGTGTTCGACCTCATGCACGCGCGGGCCAAAGTGGTCCGGTTGAGCATCTGAGGTCGCGTCGAACGCTCGGAGGGAGAACGGCATGTTCGAATTGCTCGGCAAGACCAACATCGATTTCATCGGCAAGCGCAAGTACGCCTTCGTGCTCTCGGCTGCGCTGGCGCTCCTGGGGGTGATCACCGTCGTTCAAATCGCGCGCGGACGGGCGAACACGGGGATCGATTTCGCGGGCGGGACCGCGGTGCAGCTTCAGTTCGAGCAACCGGTTCATCTCGACGAGGCGCGCGCCCTGCTCGAACGC
Organism: Nitrospirae bacterium RIFCSPHIGHO2_01_FULL_66_17; assembly: GCA_001803875.1. GTDB lineage: Bacteria > Nitrospirota > Nitrospiria > 2-01-FULL-66-17 > 2-01-FULL-66-17 > 2-01-FULL-66-17. The sequence continues at coordinate 23,681 of MHEO01000007.1, forward strand.
GAGGGATTCCCGGATGCGGAGTTGCAGCAGTTCACCGACGGCAACAAGCTCCTGGTGCGCGTCAAGAAGCACACGACGATTCAGGAGAAGACGGCCGATCGGCTGGTCGACGTGTTTCGCAAGGGATTCGTCTCGAACCCGTTCGTCATCGACAGCACGACCGAGATCGGGCCGACGGTGGGGGCGAAGCTCCAGCGCGACGCCGTGAAGGCGATCGCGATCGCGATGATCGGCATCGTCCTGTACATCGCGCTCCGGTTTGAATTCCGGTTCGGGGTGGCGGCGGCGGTCGCCACGTTTCACGACGTTCTGGCGGTGCTGGGGATCACGTGGCTGATGGGGAAGGAGATCAACCTCCTGATCGTCACCGCGCTCCTTACGCTTGCGGGATATTCCTTGACGGACACGGTCGTGGTCTTCGATCGGATCCGCGAAAATCTACGGACCCGTCGGCGCGACGACTTGGCGCAGGTCATCAACCAGGGCATCAACCAGGTGCTCTCCCGTACGATCGTGGTGTCGCTCACCGTGTTTTTGGTGCTCGTGGCCCTCTTTTTCTTCGGGGGCGAGGTGCTCCACGATTTTTCCTTCGCGTTGCTTCTCGGGGTGGTGATCGGCACGTACTCGTCGATCTTCGTCGCCAGCCCGCTCTTGCTGCTGTGGCCCGGCGCCAAGGGCAAGCTCCTCAAACGGACGGCCTGATCCGGCCGCCCGCGGTTCCGCGCGGGGCGTGTTTTGACAACATTTGCGGCTTTTCAGTATAATGCCCCACCTTGCCACCTCGGGATTTGCAAGACACGTCGGCCCGGGCCCCTCACCACCCATCCCGCGAGAGCCTATCCTGGTTAGGTCTTAGCCCGCTGGCGGTGTTTGGGGTGTTGGCGCTGGCGGCGTGCGCGTCCCGCCCGCTCGTGTTCGAACCGCTTCCCGTGACGTCCGCCCCGAACGGGCGCGATGTCGTGGTGCAGGTGCGGCCGCTCGACACCCGGATGGGGGGCGAGGATCGTCGCCGGTACGGCGTCGACCTCGGTGCGTATTATTCGGCGTTTGTCGTCGGCGTCGACAATCGGGCGTCCCACGCCCTGACGGTCGATCTGTCGTCCTCGACGCTGCAGGAGGCCTCGGGACGGGTGCTCGCGGTGCTGACCGACGAGGAGGTGGTGCGCGGCTATCGGAGCGGGGGCGGGCACGAGGGGATCGAGGTCGTGTCCAAGGCGCCCGCCGTGATCAAGCAGGAGGTGGAGCGGATCCGAGCCTCGCGCGTGCTCCCCGCGACGCTGCCCCCCGGCGGTCGGGCCGAGGGTGTGCTGCTGTTCAGCCCGGTGACCGGTGTGTGCGGCGAATCGGTGCTGACCGTGAAGGGAATCGAGGTGGTTGAGGATGGGCGGCGGTTTGAGTTTCAGTTCCCGCTGACGGCTTGCGCGGCGACGCCGAACGTCGCCACGCCGTAACGGGTTAGCGCCGGGCGAGCGAGGGATCGCCCTTTTGTTTGTTTTCCAAGATCGTGTGATCGACGATCGAACCGCAGTTGACGCACTTCCATGCGTAGAAGGTAAGGAAGAAGTCGGACAGGCGTTCGCTGTACATCATGCCGTTGCACTTGGGACAGGTCATGGGCGACTCCTTTCGGGTGAGGTTCAATCGCGTTGGGGGAAGATAGCAAGGCTTATGCCATGTCCAGCCGATCATGAGGGTGTTCAAATTTCGGCAGGATTACCTGAAATGGGGCTGATTTCCTTATCCATGACGTTGGAAACTTGACGGATGGTGTCAAAAATTGTCTGCCCAGGATAAGCCGCACCAGTCTCCGGCGACGCGAGGCGCCACCTCTTCCATCAGGTCGTGGCCGTCGGACGAGCGACCGCGCGAGCGGTTGGTGGAGCGAGGGGCGGGTGGGCTGTCGGACGCCCAGTTGGTCGCCATCCTGTTGCGAAGCGGACGTCGACGGCAGACCGCGCTCGACTTGGCGTGCGTGCTGCTGACCGAGTTCGGCGGATTGCAGGGCGTGGCGGAAGCGAGCGTGTCGCAGTTGTGCCGCGTGGGGGGCGTCGGTCCCGCCAAGGCGGCTCAGCTCAAGGCGGCGCAGGAGATCGGCCGCCGCGTCGCCTCGGTGCCGCTGGGGATGGGGACGCGCATCGAGTCCAGCGGCGAGGTCTTCGCGCATTTCGGGCCGCTGCTGAAGGGGCGCAAGCGCGAGGTGTTCGTCGGGCTCTACCTCGACGGGAAGCATCGGGTGGCGCTGGAGCAGACGATCTCCGAGGGCAGCCTGACGGCGAGCCTGGTGCATCCCCGCGAAGCGTTTGTGCCGGCGCTGCAGGTGTCGGCCGCCGCCGTGATCTTTCTCCACAATCATCCCAGCGGGGACGAGACGCCGAGCCGCGAGGACCGGGAGCTGACGAGTCGCCTGGCGGCGTGCGGGCGCCTCCTGGGGATCCCGGTCCTCGATCATCTGGTCATCGGGGCGGAGCGGTATTTCAGCTTCGCCGATCACCGGCTGTTGGACGAAACGCCGTGAGCGACCGCCGCGTGTCAGAGCGCCGCCAGGGGCCGCGCCGCCGGATGGAGCGTCGCCTCCGGCGGCGGCGCAGCGGGATCGAACGGCGGGTGGTGTCGCAGGCGACCCTGCCCGACGATCGGCGGCTGGTGACTCGGCGCGGGGCCGATCGCCGAGAGACGGATCGGCGCGCGCCCGCGGGCGACGCCGAAGGAAGGAGAATCCAATCGTGAAGAAACGGACGCCCCGCCGCGGGCGCGGGACGACGACCGCTTCGCCGGGTCGCGGAGCCCGCCGCGTGGCTCCGGCGCCAAAGCGGCGCGCCGAGCCCGCCGCCTCGAGCCGCGCGCTGCACGATGAGCTGAAGGCGCTGCGGGAGGAGGTCGAGCGAACGGCCGCCGGCGTCAAAGAGGCGATTGGGAAGATCGAGCGCCTGACGATCGCCGTGGCGGATCTGCAGGACGACGTCGCGGACCTTCAGGCGTCGCTGGGCGACGGGGAAGTGGAGTACGGCCCGGCGGATGAGGACAACTCGGAAATGGGGGAAGGGCATGCGTGACCGGCCGGCCGTCCCGCTGCGGCGGCCCGCGGTCACACTTGGCGTGGACCTGGGCGGCACCGGCATCCGCTACGCGCGGGTGACGGCCGACGGGCGGCTCATCGGCCGACCCGTGGCGGCGCCCGTGACCGATCGCCGCCGCCCGGCGGTGGTGGCCCAACTGCGCGCCGTGGTGGACAGCGCCTGCGCCGGAGCCGGGGCGGTGTCGGCGGTCGGGGTCGGGGTTCCCGGTTTTATCCGACGCGACCGCGGCGTCGTGGTCAGCTCGCCGAACTTTCCGGACTGGCGCGACGTGCCGCTCCGCCGGCTGTTGCAGCGCGGCGTGGCCGTGCCGCTGATCCTGGAAAATGACGCCAACGCGGCGGCGTTGGGCGAGGCCTGGCTTGGGGCGGGGCGCGGCGAGCGGGGGCTGTTGGTGATGCTGACGCTCGGGACCGGCGTCGGAGGGGGGCTGGTGCTGGACGGCGCACTCCTGTCCGGTCGGGACGGGATGGCGGGCGAGATCGGCCACCAGACGGTGGATCCGGACGGTCCGCTGTGCGGCTGCGGAAACCGCGGGTGTCTTGAGGCCTACGCCTCCGTGACGGGACTTGTCGCGAATTACCGCCGGCGCGCGGGCCGCGGCGGGGAGGACCTCTCGGGGGAGGAACTTGCGCGGCGGGCGCGGCAGGGCGACCTGCGGGCGCGACAGGCGTTCGCCGACATGGGATGGGCGCTCGGCATCACGCTGGCCAATCTGATCAACCTGCTCAATCCCGGCCGCATCGTGCTGGGCGGCGGGCTGAGCGGCGCGTGGCGTTTGTTCATCGGCCGCGTGACACAGGAGATCGCGCGGCGCGCCATCCGGCCCTCCGCGCGCGGCGTGGCCATCCGGCGCGCGACGCTCGGCTCCTCCGCGGGGATGATCGGCGCCGCCCGCGCGGCGTGGGGCGCCGCGCCCCCGCGGGTCCAGGCAGCCAGGGGCGGGGGCCGGACGACCTCGCGCGCCGCGGGGTGACGTCGGTCGGCGGGTCGCAGGGGCGTCGGCGTGTCCGCTGACCGGCGCAGCCGTTGGGCCGCCGTCGCCGCGGCCGTCGCGTCGATCCTGCTGTCGGGAATCGGGGCCGCGACGGGTTGGGCGGGCGAGGGCGCCGCGATCGTCGCGCTCGATGTGCGGGGGGCCCACACCATCGAGACCGCGACCATCGTGAGCCGGAGCGGGTTGGTCGTCGGCGCGACGGCGGATCCCGCCGCGGTGCGCGAGGCGGTCAAGGCGGTCTATCGCATGGGATACTTCGACGACGTCTCGATCGAGCAGGAACCGACCGCCGGCGGGGTGCGGGTGACGATCGTCGTGGCGGAGCGGCCCGTGCTCGGCGAGGTGCGCTATGAAGGCTACGACGGCGTGGGTCTGGACAAACTCAAGGAGCAGGTGACCCTCGCCGAAAAGACCTTCGTCGACCTGCGCGCCGTCAGCGCCGCGGCCGCCAAGCTCCAACAGTATTATCTCGGCGAGGGGTACGCCGACGCCCGGGTGATTCCGGTGACGAAAACCACGGGGCCGGGGACGGTGTCGGTGACCTTCCTCATCGAGGAGGGCGGCCGATCGAAGATCCGCAAGGTGGCATTCGAGGGCAACCGGGAGGTGCGGGTAAAGCGGCTGCAGAAGGCGATCTCCACCAAGCGGTACTTCTGGCTGACCTCGTGGTTGTCCAACGCCGGCATCTACAAACAGGACGAGCTGGACCAGGACGTGGAGCGCCTGCGCGACTTCTACCTCAACGAGGGCTACGTCCAGGTCCAGGTGGGGACGCCCCGGGTGTTGCCGCTCCCTGATCGAAAGGGATTCACGGTGGTGTTCCCGATCGTCGAGGGCGAGCGCTACACGGTGGAGCAGATCCGCCTGACGGGGCACTCGATCTTCGACGACGCCGAGTTGAGCCGGGGGCTGGTCCTGCGCGAAGGCGAGATCTTCCGCCGCAACCTGCTCCGGCAGGACATCACCACGCTGACCGACCGGTACGGCGAGCGCGGCTACGCGTTCGTCGACGTCCGTCCCCAGTTCGTCCCGCACCCGGACACCCGCCGGATCGACCTGACGTACGAGATCCGAGAGGGCCGCCCGGTGACGGTGCGGGAGATCCGGATCGAGGGGAACGAGAAGACGTACGACACGGTGATCCGCCGCGAGCTGCGGGTTGCCGAGCGGGAGCTGATCGACACCAAGGCGCTGAAGCGGAGCTTCCAGCGGATCAACAACCTCAACTTTTTCGAGAACGTCGAGATCCTCCCCAACCCGATCGGCGACGATCAGATGGACATCCGGGTCCGGGTCAAGGAGAAGCCCACCGGGACCTTCAGCGTCGGCGGAGGCTACAGCTCGGTCGACGGCCCGGTGTTTCAAAGCGACATCACGCAGGGGAATCTCTTCGGGCGGGGCCAGCTCCTGCGCGCGCGCGTCGAGAAAAGCACCAAACGCACGACGAATTACTCGCTGACGTTTCGGGAGCCCTATCTCCTGGGGTATCCCGTCGCCGGCACGGTGGACGCGTTCTCCCAGGAGCGCAAATACACCACGTACAAAGACAGCCGCGTCGGCGGCTCGCTCAGCCTGAACAAGTCGTTCGGGGAATACGTGTCGGCGGGCCTGTCGTACACGCGGGAGGCCACCAAGATCTTCGACATCTCGATGACGACCGACTCCCTGGGGGCGTCGGTGCCCGCGGCGCCGGCGGCCGTCGTTGCGGCCGCCGCGCGGGGGAAGGTGACGACCAGCAGCGTCGGCCTGACGGTGGCGCGCGACACCCGGGACTTCTGGTTCGAACCCAAGGAGGGTCAGCGGCATTCGCTCTCCCTCGAATACGCGGGAGGCATTCTTGGCGGGGATAACCGCTTTTATCGGGTCGTGAGCGACCACAGCGCCTTCTTTCCCGTGATCTGGAGCACCGTGTTTTCCCTCCACCTGCGCCTCGGCTACCTCGGCGGCCGCGAGGTGCCGTTGAACGAACGCTTCATCGTCGGAGGGATCAACACGGTCCGCGGGTTCGATTACGGCCGGGCCGGGCCGGTCGATCCCGTGACGGGGGAGATCGTCGGGGCCAACAAGGAAGCCATTCTCAACGCCGAGTACGTGTTCCCGATGGTCAGCGAGGCGAAACTGAAGGGCGTGCTGTTCTTCGACGCGGGGCGGGGCTTCGACGACACGGAGCGCGTGCGGATCGGGGATCTCCGCTACAGCGCGGGGTTCGGGATCCGCATGTTGCTCCCGATCGGGCCCATTCGCCTCGAATGGGGGTATAATCTCGATCCGCAACCGGGTGAAAAGAGCGGGTTCTTCCCCGAGTTCACGATCGGGTCGGTGTTTTAACCAGGAGGGTGGCGGTGAGACGAACGCGGATGGGAGGCGGCGCGGCGATCGGGCGGTGGATCATGGTCGGCATCTTCGTGGGGGTCCTGGGCGTTCCCGCCTGGGGCGAGACCGCCGACGGCCTCAAGGTCGGTTACGTCGACGCGCTGAAGGTCTTCGACCAGTCGAAGATCGGCAAGAAGGCCAAGGGGCTCCTGGAGGAGTTCGTCAAGAGCCGCCAGAAGATCATCGACCTCGAAGAGGCCGAGATCAAGGAGTTGGAAGAGACCCTGACCAAACAGGAGAGCGTGTTGAGCCCGGAGGCCAAGAAGGCCAAGCAGGAGGACCTGCAGAAGAAATTCATGGCCTACCAGAAACGGGCGACCGACCTGAATCGCGAGATTCAGGACAAGAAGACCGAGGTGCTCAACGACTTCCACCAGCAACTGCAGACCGTGGTCAAGCGGGTGGCCGAGCGCGAGGGGTACGCCCTGGTGTTCGACAAGGGATCGGGCACGCCGGCCGAGATGGGCAGCCTGCTCTATGCCAAGGACTCGCTGGCCATGACGGAGAAGGTGCTGGCCGAACTGGACAAGGAGATGAAATAGGGGCGATGACACGGATCGCCCCTGCGGAGCGCTGAGGAACGGTGAGTCAAGGTCACGTGTCATTTCAACGGCCCCGCCCCGCGACCCTCGCCACGCTCGCCGCGCACGTCGGGGGCGCGCTGGTGGGGAACGACGCGCCGGTCACCGGCGTCGCCGGGATCCGCGAGGCGGAGCCCGGTCACGTCACGTTTCTGGCGAATTCGCGCTACCTGGCCGACCTGGCCCGCACGCGGGCCTCGGCGGTCGTGATCGCGAAGACCCACGCCTCGTCGGGAATCGCGCGGATCGAGGTGGACGATCCCTACCACGCGTTCAGCCGGATCGTCCGCTGGTTTCACGAGCGCCCGTACGAACCGGGCGGGATTAGCCCGCTCGCGTCGCTCGCCGCCGACGCGGTCGTCGGGCGGGACCCGACGATCGGGCCGTTCGTGAGCGTGGGCCGCCGCGCGCGGTTGGGCGACCGCGTCACGCTGCTCGCCGGCGTGGCGGTCGGCGACGACGTGACGATCGGCGACGACACGCTGGTGTATCCCAACGTGACGATCCGGGAGGGGGCGTCGATCGGCCGCCGGGTCATCCTCCACAGCGGGGTGGTGATCGGGAGCGACGGGTTCGGCTTCGCAACCCGCAACGGCCGCCACGAGAAGATCCTGCAGGTGGGCCGCGTTCTGATCGAGGACGACGTGGAGCTGGGCGCGAACGTGTGTGTCGATCGCGCGGCGCTGGGCGTCACGTGGATCAAGCGGGGGACGAAGGTCGACAACCTTGTCCAGATCGCGCACAATGTCGTGATCGGCGAGGATTCCTTGATCGTCGCCCAGGCGGGCATCTCGGGGAGCAGCGAGCTGGGGCGGGGGGTGGTGCTCGCCGGCCAGGTCGGCGTGGTGGGGCACCTGACCATCGGGGACGGCGCGATGGTCGGCGCGCAGTCCGGCGTGGCGGCCGACCTGCCCGCGGGCCAGGTGGTCTCCGGCAGCCCCGCGATCCCGCACAAGACGTGGTTGCGGGTCCAGGCCGCGCTGCCGACGGTGCCTGAGATGCGAAAAACCATCAAGCGCCTGGAGGCGCGGGTGGCGGAGTTGGAGAAGCGGATGGAGGGGAGATCACAAGAGGGACGCGATGCTTGACGCCGACGCCATCATGAAGATCCTGCCTCATCGGTATCCGTTTCTGCTCGTGGATCGCGTGCTGTCCGTCGAGGAGGGGCGGGCGGTCGCGATCAAGAACGTCACGATCAACGAGCCGTTCTTCCAGGGCCACTTCCCGGGGCGGCCGATCATGCCCGGCGTGCTGGTCCTCGAAGCGCTGGCCCAGGTCGGCGGCGTGCTCGCGTTTCAGACGGCGAAGGAGGCCGAGAATCATCTCGTGATCTTCGTCGGCATCGACCACGCGAAGTTCCGCAGGCCCGTGGTTCCGGGCGACCAGCTTCGCATGGAGGTCTCGCTCCTGCAGCGGCGCGATCCCTACTGGCGGCTCCGGGGTGAGGCCTACGTTGGAGATGCGCTGGTCTGCGAGATGGAGTTCAAGGCCATGCTCTCGCCGCGGGAGGCCCGATGAGCCGCGCGGAGCCGCTGCGCCACCCGACGTCGATCATCCACCCCGGCGCGCGCCTGGCCGACGACGTCGCGGTCGGGCCATACACCGTGATCGGCGAGCA
>MHEO01000007.1:32341-38503 GCA_001803875.1 Nitrospirae bacterium RIFCSPHIGHO2_01_FULL_66_17
GATCGGCGCGCACGTGGTGATCGAGGGCTGGACCGAGATCGGGGAGGCGTGCGCGTTTTCGCACTTCGTGTCGGCGGGGACGCCGCCGCAGGACCTCAAGTTCGGCGGGGAGGAGAGCCGCCTGATCATCGGTCGCCACAATACCTTTCGTGAATTCGTCACGCTCAACCGGGGCACGCACCACGGCGGGGGCGTCACCCGCATCGGCGACCACAACTTTTTCATGGCGTACGTCCACGTGGCCCACGACTGCCGGATCGGCCACCACGTGATCATGGCCAACGCCGCGACCCTGGCCGGACACATCGAGATCGGCGATCACGCCGTGCTGGGCGGGCTGACCGGTGTGCACCAGTTCGTCCGGATCGGCGCGTACGCGATGATCGGCGGATGCTCGGCGGTCGCGCAGGACGTGCCGCCGTTCGTGTCGGCGGTCGGTAATCGGGCCAAGCTCTACGGGCTCAATCTGGTGGGCCTCAAGCGCAACGGCTTCAGCGACGAGCGCCTCGCGGCGCTCAAGCGCGCCTACCGGCTGCTGTTCCAGTCCCACCTCCCGATCAAGGAAGGCGTCAAGCGGACGCGGGAGGAGCTGCCGGGCCAGGCGGACGTCGAGGCGCTCGTTGGGTTCGTCGAAGTTTCGGAGCGGGGCATCAGTCGCTAGGGAGCCTGTCCATGAACGGCCATCTGCTGCGTTGTCAGTCGGTCTTGCATGCTCACGTACGACCTGTAGGGGCGGGTCGATGACCCGCCCTGGGCGAGGCATCGCCTCGCCCCTACAAGGCGCGCAAGGCCTCCTTCCGCCTTGCATCTGGCCATTGCTTCGCGACCTGCAAGGAGCCTGCGGCCGGATTGATATTCGCGCCCTGGGCGCGCTCAGGTTCCTGAACAGGTTCCGCCACCAAATACTCGGACACACTCCTAGCGTGCGGACGCCGGTATCATGATGAAAACCCTCGGCCTCATCGCCGGCAACGGCCGGTTCCCCCTGCTCTTCGCCGACGCGGCGCGACAGGCGGGGTACCGCGTGACGGCGGTCGCTCACCGCGGCGAGACGCCCGAGGCGCTGCAAGACCGCGTGGACGAGCTGCACTGGATCAAGGTCGGCCAGATCGGGCATCTCATCGAGCATTTCAAGGCTGCGGGGGTGGAGACGGTCGTGATGGCGGGCGGGATCAAAAAGACGCGGATGTTCACGGAGTATCGCCCCGACCTGCGCGCGCTCAAAGTGCTGGCGAAGGTCCGTCACTTCAAGGACGACGTCCTCCTGCGCGCCGTCGCCGACGAGTTGGAGTCGGAAGGGATCGCCGTCGGCGACGCGACGCAGTACTTGCCGAGCCTGATCGCCGAGGCCGGCGTGCTGACCACGCGCCCGTCGGCCGAGCAGTGGGAGGACATCCGTTTCGGCGCCGTGATGGTCAAGGCCGTCGGGCGGTTGGAGATCGGCCAGTGCGTGGTGGTGAAGAATCGGATGGTGCTGGCGGTGGAGGCGATCGAGGGCACCGACGAGGCGATCCGTCGCGGCGGGCGGCTCGCCCACGGCGGCGCGGTGGTCGTCAAGATGGCCAAACCGCAGCAGGATCTGCGCTTCGACATCCCCGCAGTGGGGCCGACGACCATCGCGTCGATGCAGGAGGTCGGGGCGGCGGTCCTGGCGGTGGAAGCCGGCAAGACCTTGATGCTCGACAAGGCGGAGCTGCTGGAGGCGGCGCGGAAGGCGAAGATCGCGGTCGTCGGGATCGCCGGAGACGACTGCGAGGAGTGCCATGAGTAGCGCGAAGCCACTATCCAGCGTCACGCGAGACCGGATCAAGGTCGGCGTCATCGGCGTCGGCTACCTCGGACGGCACCACGCGAGGCTCTACGCCGAGCTGCCGGGGGCGACGCTGGTGGGCGTGGCCGACGTCGACGCAGGGCGACTGGCCGAGATTGCGGCGGCGACCGGGGCGGAGGGGTTCGCGGACTACCGGGACCTCCTGGCCAAGGTCGACGCCGTGAGCGTGGTGGTGCCGACCACCCTGCACCATCAGGTGGCGAAGACGTGCCTCGACGCAGGGGTGGACGTGCTGCTGGAGAAGCCGATGACGGTCACGATCGAGGAGGCCGACGAACTGATCGCGCTGGCTGACGCGAAGGGCCGCCTCATCCAGATCGGCCACCTCGAGCGGTTCAACGGCGCGGTGCTGGCGCTCGCGCCCCGGCTGACCGCGCCGCGATTCATCGAATCGCACCGGCTCGGCCCGTTCGTCGGGCGGGGCACCGACGTGCACGTCATCCTGGACCTCATGATTCACGATCTGGACATCATCATGAGTCTCGTCCGCTCGCCGATCACCGAGATCCGCGCGGTCGGCGTGCCGGTGCTGACCACCAACATCGACATCGCGAACGCCCGGCTGGAGTTCGCGGACGGCTGCGTGGCCAACGTGACGGCGAGCCGCGTGTCCAAGGATGCGCTGCGCAAGCTCCGCATCTTTCAGTCCGACGCGTACTTTTCCCTCGATTACCAGAAGCAGGAGGTCGTGATGGCCCGCCGGATCGGGGCGGCGACGGCCACCGGGATCCCCGCGATCGACGTGCAGACCCTCGCCATCGAGAAGGAGGAGCCGCTCAAATTGCAGCTCGCGGCGTTCCTGGAATGCGTGGCGACGCGGCGGGCCCCGCTGGTGTCGGGTCGCGAGGGCCGCGAGGCATTGCGCGTGGCCCTCGACGTGCTGCGGTGCATCGAGGGCGCGCCGCGCGGGGCGCCCTGACCATGGCGCGCGTGGTCCTCATCGCGGGCGAGGCGTCCGGCGACGCGCACGGGGGGAAGCTCGCCCGCGCCCTGCTCGAGCGGGATCCGACGCTGGTGCTGGAGGGCATCGGGGGCGCCGAGATGGAGAAGGCGGGCGTCCGCCTCCTGCACGACATCCGCCACCTCGGGGTGGTCGGCGTGGTCGAGGTGCTCTCGCAGTGGCGGGCGATCTGGCGCGCGTACCGGGATCTGCGCGCGCGGCTGCGCGCGGCGCCGCCGGCCGCGGTCGTGCTCATCGACTACCCCGATTTCAACCTGCGGATCGCGCGCGTCGCCAAGGGGTTCGGCATTCCCGTCGTGTATTACGTGAGCCCCCAGATCTGGGCGTGGCGCCCCGGACGTCTCGCGGCGATCGCGGCGCGCGTCGACCTCATGCTGCTCCTCTTTCGTTTTGAGCTCGACGTCTATCGGGAGGCGGGCGTGCCGTGCCGCTGGGTCGGCCACCCGCTGCTCGACGACGCGGTGTCCGACGGCGATCAGGAGACGTTCGCGCGCCGGCATCGACTGGCCCCGGGCGAGCGCGTGCTGGGGCTGCTGCCCGGGAGTCGGGCGCTGGAAGTGTCCCAGTTGCTGCCGACAATGCTGGACGCCGCGGAGCGCCTCCACGCCGGGGGACGGCTCGATCGCGTCCTGATCGCCGCCGCCCCGTCGATCGACATCGGCCTGATCGAAACCGCGCTGGAACGGACGGGCGGGTTCCGCACCCGCGTGACGGTGGCCGCCGGCGAAGCGGCGGGCGTGCTCCGCGCCTCGCGGGCGGCAGTGGTCGCGTCGGGCACGGCGACCCTGCAGGCCGCGGTGCTCGGCACGCCCCTGGTGATGGTCTACCGGGTGTCGCCGCTCACCGCGTGGATCGCGCGCCGCCTGGTCACGGCCCCGCACCTGGCGCTGGTCAACGTGGTCGCCGGGCGTCGGGTGGTGCCCGAGCTGGTGCAGGAGGCGATGACCGCGGAGCGCATCGCGGCCGAGGCGGGCCGCCTGCTCGTCGACGACCGCGCGGCGGCTGCGATGAAGGCGGAACTCGCCGGCGTGCGGGCCGCGCTGGGCGAGCCGGGGGCGTCGGCGCGGGCGGCGGAGGCAATCTTGGAGTTGCTCGGCTCTAGCGTGACGCGCGAAGCCACGATCCAGCGTCACGCTAGACTGGATAGCGGCTTCGCGCGGGGGGGGAACCGTGGGTAGCGGGGCGACCGGCCGCTGGCCGGTGTTTCGGCGCCTGCTGCGGTATGTGACACCGTACTGGGGACGCTTTGCCGTCGCGTCCCTGTGCGCGGTGGGCGTGTCGCTGCTCACCGCGGCGAACGCGTGGCTGGTCAAGCCGGTGCTGGACGGGATCTTCGTCGAGCGCAACACGGCGATGCTCGCGATCCTTCCGTTCGCGATCGTTGCGGTGGCCGTGACCAAGCGGGCCTTCCAGTTCGCGCACGTCTACCTGATGGGGTACACCGGCAACCGGATCGTCACCGACGTCCGCGACGCGCTGTACCAGCACATCCTCAAGCTCTCGGTCACGTTTCACACCGCGCACTCCACCGGCCGATTGATGTCCAACGTGACGAACGACGTGGCGCTGATGCAGCGCGCGATGTCGGGGGTGCTCAAGGACCTGATCCAGCAGCCGCTGACGCTGCTGGCGCTCATGGGGGTGATCGTCTACCAGAACTGGCGGATGGCGCTGATCGCGATCGCGGTGCTGCCGCTGGGGTATTACCCGATGATCCGGCTGGGCCGGCGGCTCAAGCGCCTCGCGCACGCCGGCCAGGAGCGGGCGGCGGAGCTGTCCTCGATCCTGCAGGAGACGTTCTCGGGGATTCGCGTGGTCAAGGCGTTCGGCGCCGAGGCCTTCGAGGCCGGGCGTCTGCGCGACACCAACCTCCGGTATTTCCGCAACACGATGAAGGTCACCACCGTCTCCGAGCTTGCGCCCGCGATCATGGAGGTGCTGGGCGCCATCGGCGGCGCGGCGGTGATCGCCTACGGCGGCTACGCGGTCATCTCCGGCCAGATGACCACCGGCGCATTCTTCTCGTTCCTTACCGCGTCGTTCCTCATGTACGCCCCCATCCGCATCCTGTCGGCGGCCAACAACGCGATCCTGTCGGCGTCGGCCGCGGCCGAGCGGGTCTTCGCGATCCTCGACGTCGAGACCGAGGAGGGGAAGGACCGCGGCCACCGCGAGTTGGACGGCGTGCGCGAGGCGATCGAGTTCCGCGACGTGGCCTTCGCGTATGACGGTGGCGACCGGGAGACCCTGAAGGGGGTCACCCTGCGGGTCCGGGCGGGGGAGGTGGTGGCGGTGGTCGGCACCAGCGGGAGCGGCAAGACGACCCTGGTGAACCTCATCCCCCGCTTCATCGAACCGACGCGCGGCGCGATCTTCATCGACGGCGTGGATCTCCGCGAATTCCGGCTCGCCGCGCTCAGGCGGCGGATCGGCATCGTGAGCCAGGAGATCGTCCTGTTCGACGACACCGTGCGCAACAACATCGCCTACGGGATGGACGACGTCGCAGAGGCCGACGTCGTCAGGGCTGCCGAGGCGGCGTACGCCCACCCGTTCATCCTCCGGCTGGTGGAGGGATACGACACGGTCATCGGCGAGCGAGGCGTCACGTTGTCGGGCGGCGAGCGCCAGCGACTGGCGATCGCGCGGGCGCTGCTCCGCGACCCCCCGATCCTGATTCTGGATGAGGCGACGTCTGCGCTGGACGCCGAATCGGAGGCGACCGTGCAGCGCGCGCTGGCGAACCTCATGGCCAACCGGACCACCTTCGTCATCGCCCACCGCCTCTCCACCGTGCAGCGGGCGAGTCGGATTGTGGTCCTCGACCGCGGCACGATCGCGGAGGAGGGCACCCACGAAAGCCTGCTCGCCCGGCGGGGAATCTACGCCCACCTCTATCGGATACAGTTCGAGCCCGAGGCGCGCTATGCCGAACCGTGAGGCCGCCTGGCGCCGGTGGGCGCCGTCGCTCGTCGCCGCGCTGATCCGCGGCGTCGGGAAGACCCTGCGGATCGACACGGTCAACAGCGCCGCCATCGAGGCGCGCTGGCGGAAGGGCGAGGCCGTCATCATCGCCTTCTGGCACGGCCGCCAGCTCATGCTGCCCCTGGCGTATCACGGTCGCGGCCTGTCCATCCTTATCAGTCGCCACCGCGACGGCGAGCTGATCGCGCGGGCGATGCGCGCGTTCGGGTTCTCCTCCGTGCGCGGCTCCACGACCCGCGGGGGCTCGTCCGCGCTCCGCGCCCTGGTGGCCGATGGCCGTCGGGGGCGGGATCTCGCGGTCACGCCGGACGGGCCGAAGGGGCCGAGGGGCGTCGTCCAACCTGGAGTGATCCAGCTCGCGCGGCTGACCGGCCTCCCGGTGTTC
>MHEO01000008.1 GCA_001803875.1 Nitrospirae bacterium RIFCSPHIGHO2_01_FULL_66_17
GCCCACCTGGATGAGTGGACGCAGGCCAGACGGGGGAATGCCCAGCGGTATATCACGATGCTCACTCAGGCGGGGTTGCGCGACGTGTTGGCCGTGCCATCCCTGACGGACGGCCACGTCTTCAATCAATTCGTGATTCGTTCAAAGCGGCGGGACGAACTCAAGGCGTTTCTGGCCTCGCGGGAAATCGGCGCCGAAATTTACTACCCGATTCCCCTGCACCTGCAACCCTGCTATCGGCACCTGGGATATGCTCCTGGGGATTTCCCCGAAGCCGAGCGCGCCGCCCGGGAGACGCTCGCGCTCCCGATCTTCCCCGAGCTGACCGAGACCCAACAGGCGTATGTCGTGGAGACGATCGCCCAGTTCTACCAGTCGTAGGAGCCTGTCCATGAACGGCCATCTGCGGCGTTGTCGCTTCGGAATCCCTCCTCACGTACGAATTGGTACGCTCCGGGGGGATTCCTCCTTCCGCCTTGCATCTGACCATTCCTGAACAGGCTCCATAGTAGGGGCACGGCATGCCGTGCCCCTACCCCAGCGCAGTCCTAGAAACTCAGGCCGGCTCGAAAGCTGTACGACGGGACCTTGGAGAAGTCGACTTCGGCGGCGAAACTGAGCAAGAGGAGGCTCAGCTTCGCGCCGACGAAGGCGCGCGTCGCCGAAATCGCTTCGTCCGCGAGGGCTACGGAGAGCGGGGCGACGTTGGTGCTGCTGTTGATCCAGACCTCGCCGATGCCCGCGTAAGGGGTGATCGGGCCGACGCCCTTGCTGATCGAGACGTCGGCGCCGTAGGTGGACACGTTGAGCGTTTCCACCCCGGTCAGTGTGGTGTAGCTCCCACGGAGGGCAAGCGCGGGGGTGGCGAGCGTGCCTTTCAAGATGGCCCACTTCAGTTCGCCCCCGAACATGCCGATGTTGCTGGCGGGCAGCTTGGTGTAGACGAGTCCCACGTCGAGTCCAAACGGCAATCCCTTCTGGGCGTGCAGTTTCGGGAAGCCGAGATAACTCGGGAGATCCGGATTCACGGCAGTCCAGAACGACTCATTCTTGTCGATTTTCACCGCGGTGATCTCGACTCCGACGTCGAAGCCGAGCAGGCCCAACGGCTCGGCCGGAGCGAGGGGGCGGTAGGCGATGGCGAGCCCGATCTGTTCGCTCAGATCGTGAAACTGGCCCTGAAGGTAGGCGGTCGTGCCTGGGATTGTGATATCGTACTTGGCGGCCCCGGCTGGTTTAGCGAGGCCGAGGCCGGCGGCCAACGCGAGCGAAAGCACGGCGACAACGAGCGGTGACGAGTGGCGGCTGTGTGGATTCATCTGTGCGCGATCCTCCTTGTTCAAGTGCGTCGTGGGCGTCCTTTCCCCCTTCAGATATTTTTGCTTGACATGGCGGATGGCGATTCTTATAATACCGTGTTTATTCTCCTAGGAATCGACCCACCCTTGCCAACAACGTGGCTCACGATGTGCGACGTGCCGGTCTGAACGGGTGTATTGATAGCAGATGAGCGTGTGTTTGTAAATGGAAACGTGGTGCGGGGGCGAGGCTGGCGTAGCTCAGTTGGTAGAGCAGCTGACTTGTAATCAGCAGGTCGGGGGTTCGATTCCCTTCGCCAGCTCGTTAAGGCGACACGATACCGAGCCTCGGCGCGAGACTTCAGCGCCTGTGAGACGCCCCGCAGAAGGGAAAAAGAGTCAAAAGCATCTCGCTTCTCGGCTCTGGAATGCGGAGCCTGCGAGGCGCCACGCAAGCGGGAAAAGCAAAGGGGCAACGACCTCCGAGCCTCGGCGCGGGAAGGCGGCGCCTGCGTTCGGCCCGGCAAGCTTTGAGGGGAGGTACCCAAGCGGACAAAGGGAACAGACTGTAAATCTGTCGGCTTCGGCCTTCGGAGGTTCGAATCCTCCCCTCCCCACCCAACCCCGCGAAGCGGGCTGCGCAACACAGGGCCGGTTTCAAGGCCCGAGGCTGCGATGGTTTTGGTTTGGAGATTGCACAGTCAACAGCGTCTCGCTGCTCGGCCCGGGAAGGCAGGGCCTGCGCGGCGCTACGCAAGCGAGGTTGCGCGGGAATAGCTCAGTTGGTAGAGCGCCAGCCTTCCAAGCTGGGGGTCGCGGGTTCGAGCCCCGTTTCCCGCTCTTGAGGTCGTGGCCGCGGTGGTGAGGGATTCGACGGGAAGAGACGCCCTTGTAGCTCAGTTGGCAGAGCACTTCCTTGGTAAGGAAGAGGTCACCGGTTCGATCCCGGTCGAGGGCTCACATCCCCGTAAAGCGGGCTGCGCAACGTAGGCGCAGCCGTCCCGCTCCGAGGCTGCGAGGCGGGGTTGATTTTTAGGAGACGAGCATGGCGAAAGCGAAATTTGAGCGGACGAAGCCGCACATCAACATTGGGACGATCGGGCACGTCGACCATGGGAAGACGACGTTGACGGCGGCGATCACCAAAGTGCTGTCGGAGAAGAAGCTGGCGACGTTCTTGGCGTACGACCAGATCGACAAAGCCCCGGAGGAGAAAGAGCGGGGCATCACGATCGCGATCGCGCACGTGGAGTACGAGACGGAGAAGCGGCACTACGCGCACGTGGACTGCCCGGGGCACGCGGATTATGTGAAGAACATGATCACGGGGGCGGCGCAGATGGACGGGGCGATCCTGGTGGTGAGCGCGGCGGACGGGCCGATGCCGCAGAC
>MHEO01000009.1:0-13070 GCA_001803875.1 Nitrospirae bacterium RIFCSPHIGHO2_01_FULL_66_17
GGGAGCAGTGCCTGTCGGCTTCTTCACGGTAATATTGACCGTCCAATTGGCGGACGCCACGCCAACAGTGGCTTTGACCGTTCCGCTTGCCGTCACATCGGCCGTCAAATCGCAGACCGGCACACTCCACCACGCGTAGATATCGGTCGGCGACATTCCCCGGTCATCCGTGGTGGTTTCGAAAAACGCCATATCCGTTGGGGTAAGAACGGTCCCGGCTCGATCGCTCAGCGCATACACCCTCCCACCGGCGAAGAACCGAACCTTTACTCCCGGCACCGGATTTCCCTTCGCATCGGAAACCTGGAATTCGAGGGGTGCCGACGTCTGACGATTTACACCGCCACCGCTGCTGAAATATGAGACGGTGGTATCCCCGGGGGCGACAACCGTCGTGCCATCTGCCGCCGTGTCGTCTCCGCAACCGGCCAGGGGCACAATCGCGAACAACAGGTAAACGGCCCCACGCAGCATCGGTCCCATTGTGTTCACCCTGACCTCCTTTTGCGCATCCCGCAGATCACGCCATTCCGTGTGTTAATGAGGCGACGCCCCGGCACGGTGCCGCTCGGTAAGTATAC
This sequence comes from Nitrospirae bacterium RIFCSPHIGHO2_01_FULL_66_17, assembly GCA_001803875.1. GTDB lineage: Bacteria > Nitrospirota > Nitrospiria > 2-01-FULL-66-17 > 2-01-FULL-66-17 > 2-01-FULL-66-17. The sequence continues at coordinate 582 of MHEO01000009.1, forward strand.
CGTTCAGCCCCTTCTTGGCAACGGTCGCCCTCCTCCACGTGGCAAGAATTCTCTCAGAGGCCACCGGCTCGACTTTCACTCGCCCGAAGCCTTGCGGGAGGACAAAGTGGATACGCCCTTGCCTGACTTTCTTATCGAGCGACATGCTCCGGATCACTCGCGACGGACGAATGGGCGGCAACGCGCAGGGCAGACCGAGCCTCTCCAGCAACCCGCGCTGGCGGCGTACCAGGTTTTCATCACACAGGCCCAGGTCCTGAGCCAGTCGCGCGGCGAAATCCATCCCGATGGCCACCGCCTCGCCATGTCGGTATGTGGCGTACCCCGTACACGTCTCCACGACGTGTCCCACCGTATGCCCATAGTTGAGAATTTTCCGGAGCCCGGTTTCACGCTCATCCTGTTTGACGATGTCCGCTTTGATCACGACGGACCGCCGCACCACCTCGGTCAACACGTCCGGTACTCCGCCCAAGATGGCCTCGGCGTGATCCTCGACAAACGCAAAAAATGACGCGTCCGCAATCACTCCATATTTGACGACCTCGGCCAGGCCGGCAACCAGCTCTCGCCGCGGCAAGGTAGACAAGGTCGAGACGTCGGAGCACACCAGAATCGGATGGTGAAACGCTCCAATGAGATTTTTGCCAAGAGGATGATCGACCCCGGTCTTTCCTCCGATACTCGAATCGACCTGCGCCACGACCGTCGTCGGCACTTGCACGTACGCCACCCCGCGAAGATAGGTCGCCGCGACAAATCCCGCCACGTCGCCGATCACTCCACCCCCAAGCGCCAGAATCGTATCCCCTCGCTCGAATCGCCGCCCGACCAATTCATCATAGACACGGCTCGCTGAGCGCAACGTCTTATATCGTTCGCCGTCCGGAATCGTCACGAGAAACGGGTGGAACCCGGCGGCTCGCAGACTGCGTATGACGGACCCTGCATAGAGTGCGGTGACGCGGGAGTTGGTGATCACCCCCACCCTCCCGCGGCGCCCCAACGCGGCGAGCCGCTCCCCCACCCGCGGAAGCGTCTCCCACCCGATTTCGACGTCATATGTATTTTGACCAGCCGTCACCGACACGCTGGTCGACGCGGGGCGGAGGTGGTGAAGGACGCTGGCTACGACTTCGCCCGTGGTCCGATCGGAGGTTTCGACATGCAGGAGCGCCTCGCGATAGTACGCTTCCCGTTCCCGAAGCAATGCGGCGATGGCTTGAGGTCGATTCCCTTGTCCCAATAAGGGACGATCCGTCGCACGATCGAGGCGCGCCGCCGCAACGTCCGGGCGCGCTTGGAGCCAGATCGTGAGCCCCGCGCGGTTTAACCGAGCCCGATTGACAGGATCCAGGATCGCTCCGCCACCGGTCGAGATCACCTGGCGAGCACCTTTGACCACGCGGTCAATGATGCGGCGTTCCAAGGCGCGAAACCTTGGCTCTCCTTCGGCACGGAAAATCTCGACGATCGACCGACCCGCCGTTTGTTCGATCAGGCTGTCGGTATCGACGAACTTCAGCCCCAATTCCTTCGCCAGGCGGCGACCAATCGTTGTCTTGCCTGCGCCCGCGGAGCCGACGAGGATGAGATGATTCCCAGATCCGGCCACCGAGGAAGCTCCTAAGTCTTTTTAACGATGGTGGGCGTAATAAAGATGAGCAATTCACGGTTCTGATCGCTGACGCTCTGGCGTTTGAAGAGCCACCCCAGTCCGGGGATCTTGGCCAGCCAGGGGACGCCGGTTTCCGACTCGGATTTGGTGTTCTCGAAAATGCCGCCGATCACCGTGGTCTCGCCGTCCTGGACCATGACCTCGGTGGTCGCCTCGCGCTTGCTGATGCTCGGGGCCCCGAGACGCGACCGAAAATCGCCGATCGCATTCTTGGTGGCCTTGATCTTCATGATCACACTGCCGTTGGGCGTGATGTGGGGCGTGACGGTCAGGTTGAGCGTCGCGTCGATGAACTGCGTCTGCGTCCCACTGTTGGACACGGTCTCGAACGGGATGGAATCCCCCTGCTGGATCACCGCCTCTCGATTATCCAACGTCACGATCCGGGGGCTGGAAATGATCTTGGTCTCACCCGACGCCTCGCCCGCCGACAATCGAACATCCAGATTGAAGGGATTGAGCCCCGTGAGACGCCCCAGCGTGAACCCCACGTTGCCGATCGAACCGGCCCCCCCGCTCGCGGGCAGGTTGACGGCGAAGTTGGGCACCTGCGCCCCCACCAGATCGCCGGTGCCGGGTCCGGCGTTCAGCGCGAGTTGATTCGCCCCAAACGTATCTTTGCCGGAGGCTCCCCATTGGATCCCGAGGTCACGCGCGAAATTCGTGTTGGCCTGGACGATCCGGGTCTCGATCAACACCTGCGGGGTCGGCAGATCGAGGAGCTTGATCAACTGTTGGATGTCGGCGATGTTCTGCGGCACGTCCTTGGCGATCAGGCTGTTGGTGGCCTCGTTCACGGTCAGATCGCCCCGCGAGCTGAGGTTCTTCTTCAACGTCGTCGAGAGATCGGCGGCCTTGGCGTAGTTGATGGGAATGATCAGGGTCTTGAGATCCTCGGCCTTGACCTGGGCCTCCTTCGCCTTGGCAGCCTCGTCCTGCTGCTTGGCGATGTTCGCGTTCGAATCGATCCGGATGATGTTCCCTTCGCGCATCTGGCCGAGTCCCCTGGACTTCAGCACGATGTCGAGGGCCTGATCCCACGGCACGTTGAACAGCTTCAGCGTCACCTTGCCCTTGACCTCCTCGCCGACCACCATGTTGAGGCCGCTGACGTCGGCGATCAACCGCAAGATATTGCTGACCTCGGCGTCCTGGAAGTCGAGCGAAATCTTTCGACCCGTGTAGCCCTCGGCCCCCAACGTCTTGCCGCCGGACGCCACGGGCGCCGGGGCGGCCGGCGGCGGAGCCGCCGGCACGGGAGGGGCCGGAACGGCCGGAGTGGCCACGCTCTCCGCCGCGGGGCCCGTCGCCACCGGTTGAGACACCGGGGGCGGCGTTGCCGCGGCGGGGGCCGGCGCGGCGATTTGCGCGCGCGCCAGACGCACCGTGAGGCGCTTCCCGCGCTCGTCCACGGTATGTTTCACGGCCTTCTTCAGGTCGATCACCACCCTCACCTTCATCGGATCGCGATGCTGGCCGATCCGGGCCTGGCGGACGAGCGTGTTGGCCGCGGCCTTGACAGTGGTCAGCTTCACCGCGCTGCGGGCGTTCGGGAGATCCACCACCAGCCGATTGCCGCCGACGGCAAACACCTTGGGCGGCTCGAGCGGACCATCGGCTTCGATTTGCACGTCCACAAACGTCGGTTTAGGCACGATGCGCACCGCCGTGACCCGGGGATGGGACGGCGCAACTGCCGCGGGACGCTGGGGCTCGGCAGGCGGCGCGGGCGCGGGGGGTGCGACCTCCTGGGCGACTGGCGGTTCGACCGGCACCGGAGCCGGGGACTCCTTCGCGAAATCGATCAGCAGCGTGCGCTCGTCGTCGCGGTGGATCTGATAGTCGGCGGACCGCGAGAGCATCAGACTCAGGCGCGCGACCTTTCCGGTCTCACCTGTTTGCTCCGCCACAATCGCCTTGACGGGATCGAGGCCGACATCGCGCGGACCGGCAAACGCACCCAGGTTGGTGTCCGCAAGATCGACGATGAGCTGAAGCGGCTCCTCCAGCTTGAACGTGGTGTACGACAACGGCCCATCCGCGGTGAGCATGACGCGCGTCGTCTCGGCAAGGTCCGTGACGCTCACGTCGGTGACCGTGACCACCGGCCCCGCCTCGGGAGGTTTGACCTGGGTAGGTTGCATCGCGCACCCGGCCAGCACCCCGGCGCACAGGATTCCGACGAATCCGATCGGCTTCATTCCAAACCCTCCTCGCGGGTTCGCAGCTCCAGCACAATGTCCCGCGTCCGTGTTTCCCCGAAGAAATCGACGTAGCGCTCGACCACGGTGAGATCCTTCGCAGTAATCCGTTTGACCACGCCATGATTGGGTCCCACCGGCGTCCCGATTCTCACGGCGTATCCCTTGCCGTCCGGCATCTCGAGCAGGCCGTAGGTCCCCAGGCTGCCCCACACGACCGCCACCAATTTGAGTTCCGAGACCTCCCGCCGCTGCAGCGGCGGAAGAAACTCCATGCTCTTCTTGCCGCTGGTCACGATGAGCGATTGAAACGGATCGCGGCGACCGGCTGGGTTGTACGAGTACGCATCGGCCTGGAGCGCCGCCGGCGCGGCCTCCGTCGCCGCGGCCTGAACCGGCGGCGCGGGCGGCGCGGCCGCCGGCAGCGGGGCCGCATCGGAGCCCGCGACCGCGATCAACGCGCTCCACCCCGCGGCGGCAACGAGCCCCCACAGCCCGATTCGACCTCTTGGAAACCGGTCACGCACCCTGGCTCCCAGGCTTGGCGGGCGGCGGAGCGGCCGCCGGCGGTTGGGCGGCCGCGTCCATCGCCGCGAACGCGGTGGCGCGAAACGTCGTCTGGATCATCAGCCGGCCCTTGTCCGTCTTGGGGTTGGTCATCTTCAGGCCGGACACGTTGACGATGCGGGGCAGCTTCCCGATGCGGTCGAAGAACGCGGCGACCGCGTGGTAACCGCCGGCCACCTCCACGTCGACCGGGATCTCGGTGTAGAGGCCGGACGCCCCCGGCCGGCGCTCCGACGGCCTCCAGAGCTTGAAGTCCAGGCCGGTCTTGATGCCCAGGTCGGAAACCTGTTTCAAGAGACTGGCGACCTCCGACTCCGGCGGAAGCTGCTCCTTCAACACCGCCAGTTGGTGCTCGAGCTCGGCGTTCTCCCGCTTCAGTTCGTCGAGGCGGCGCGCCTTGGCCTGGTTGACCTGGATCTCGTTGTTGAGCTGCGCGATCTGTAGATCGAGCCTGTCAATTTCGTCGATTTTGGGCTTCGCGATGAACACGAAAAACAGGGCCACGACGGCGACCGCCAGGATCCCCCCCATCAGGGCCTTCTGGTAGGTCGGCAGGGCTTTGATCGCGTTGAGGTTGAGCTCGAGCGCCATCGGTCCTCAGAGCACCATGGTGCACTTCAGCTTGAAACTATACACCGGGATCCCGCCCTCGGACACCTGTCGCGACTCGATCAACTGGATATCCGACATGTAGCGCGACGCCTTGAGGTTGTTGATGAAGTCCACGATCTCGGCGTTGGTCACGGCTTTGCCGTCCAGGTCGATCTTCCCGCCCTGCTCGCTCATCGAAACCAGCCACACCCGGTCGGGCAAACTTTTACTGATCTCTTCCAACAAGTGGACCGGGCCGCTCTGGTTCTTCCGCAACTGCTGGATGATGCCGATCTTCTCCTCGAAGGTCTTCTTGTTCTTCTCGAAATCCTCGACCTCCTTGACCTTGACCTTGAGGGCCGCGAGTTCCTGGTTGAGGGTCACGGTCTGCTGCGTCAGGGTGGAGACCGTGCTGGACAGGTACCACCAGTAGGCCCCCATCCCGCCGAAGAGGAGCACGACGCCCCCGATCACCCCCGCCATCTGAAAGGGGATCTCGATCCGCTTGCGCGCTTTCTTGGCACGCCCCCCGCCGAGGAGGTTGATCTTGATCATCGATCGCCCGGCCTGCGGATCGCGAGGCCGACCACGACGCTCGCCTGAGGCCCCACCGCGGCGAGCAGGTCGGGATCGACGATCTTGGGGTTGACCTCGATGTGCCGAAACGGATCGAGCATCTCCACCGGCACCCCCAACCGCTCGCTCATGAACGGCGCCAGGCCCGTGATCTTGGCCGTCCCCCCGCTCAAATACACGCGGTCGATGGTTTCCTGCGTGGAGGTGGACCGGAAATAGTCGAACGACCGGCCGATCTCCGCCGCCAGTTCCCCGTTCATCGTGTTGATCACCTCGGCGAGCGCCTCCGGGGCGACGCCCTCGACGCTCTCCCCGCGTTTCGCCCGCTCGGCCGCCTCGTAGCCCACGTTGAGGTCGCGCTGGATCATCTCGGTGTACTTGTTGCCGCCGGTGGAGATGTCGCGCGTAAAGGAAAAGTTTCCGCCCTTGACGATGTGGATGTTCATCACGCTGGCCCCGATGTTCACCAGCGCCGACACCTCGGACCCCGACGGCTCGTACCCGATCCCGTAGACGTTCTCCAGCGTGAATGCGTCGACGTCCACCACGACCGGGTTGAGCCCCGCTTCCATCACGAGTGCGGTGTATTCGGACAGCCGATCCTTCTTCACGGCGACCAGCACGACGGCCATCGTGTCCTTCCCCTCGCCGCCCGCATCGGGATTCGGCAGAATGTGGAAGTCAAGATTGACGTCGTTGACGTCGAAGGGGATGTACTGCTCCGCTTCCCACTTGATCGACTCTTCGAGCTCGTCCTCGGTCATCGGGGGCAGGTTGATCTTCTTGACGATCACCGAGTGGCCCGACACGGAGATGACGACGTCCTTGGTCTTGACCGCCTGCTCGCGCAGGAGTTCCTTGACCGCGTCGACAACGCGGCCGGCGTCCATCACCGCCCCGTCGACGATCAGCTCGGGGTCGATCGTCTTGATCCCGAACTTTTCGAGCGCGTAGCCCTTCTTGGAGGATGTGAGTTGCAGCAGCTTGATGGCGCTGGACCCGATGTCAAGCCCGATGACCGGCTGCGCTCGTTGAAACCACATCGATCGACTCCCGGTTACCGGCGGTCGTTACGCCGCCTGATCAGTCGCTCGATCTCGCGGCGGTTCCGCTCGGTGTACAATCGCCAGTTCCGCCAATCCCGCCCCACGTTCGTGATGAGACCCTCGCGCTCCCACCGAAACAGCGTGGCCTTCGAGATGTCGAAGGTCTCGCAGATTTCTTTCGCTTTGTAGGAACGCTGCCGCGACTGCACCATGACCTCACCGACAACCCGTGACGGAATGCGTGTCAAAACGGTAGTAAGTATACTTAGTATGGTCACCCTGTCAAGTGGTATCACGCGGCAGGGGGGAAGTGAACGGGGGCGGCGCGGGGGGGCGCCTACGACGCGCCCGGCGCCGGCAACTCGGTGCCGTGCATGCGGGCGAAGACCGCCCAGTCGAACGGCTTGGGCGCCACCGCGTGCAGGGGCACGACGGACACCGCGCCGTCGCCGTGGGACGCCAGCATCCCGCCCACGACCGCGGCGGGCTCCTCCACCAGGCGGCGGATCGCTTCGTAGGCAAACAACTGGGCGAGGGCCTTGTCCTGGGGAACGGGCGGGGCGCCGCGCAGCGTGTGGCCGAGGATCGTCGCCTTCGTCGCGACGCTCAGGGGATACCGGTCGGGCCCGGCCTGGAGCTGCGGCCAGTCCGCGATTGCCCGGACCACGTACTCGACCAGGCCGTGCACGCCCCCGTCCGGGTGGTGGCGGTGCGGCGTCCGCTCCGCCACGACAAACAGGTGGCTCTTGTTGGGCACGCCGAGCGTCCGCCGGAGCGTCCCCAGGATCGCATCGTCGATGTAGGCGTCGGGGTCCGGGTACTCGTTGACCAGCAGGCCCTCCGCGCGGGCCTGATACGCGCAGGCCAGCGCCAGATGGCCGGACCCCGCGCCCATCACCTCGACGAAGAACACGCTGCCCATCGCCGCGCTCGTGGCCTTCAACGATTCGAGCGACTGGTTGGCGAGCGCGACCGCCGAGTGAAACCCGAGCGAGGTCGTGGCCGCGAGGTTGTTGTCGATCGTGCCGGGGATCCCGACCACCTGGACGCCGAACCCCTCGAAGACCGCGCGCGCCCCGCGCAGGCTGCCGTCCCCCCCGATCACGACCAGGGCCCCGTCCCGGACGTACGGCTCGACGTGGCGCATCGCGGCCTGCTGCACCCGCTCGTCCTTGAAATCCTCGAAGCGGCTGCTCCCGACGGGGCTGCTGGCCTGGTTCGCCATCCCGCGCGTGGCCTGCTCGGACACGCGCTCGATCCAGTTGTTGGCGAGCCCGAGAAATCCGTGCCGCACGAAGTGGACCGCGAGCCCCAGCCGATCGCCGGTCGCGCGCAGCTCCTTGAGCGCGGCCCCGGCGCCCGCGAAATCGCCGCCCGACACCAGGGCGACCAGTTGCCTGATCCGTCCGGGCGCGAGGGTCACGCGGTCGCGCCGCTCGCGCTCCACGGTCGCCCAGACGTCGCGCGCGGCGCGCTCCCTGGCGGACAGCCCGACCGCCGTGGAGTAGCCGGACAACCGGTCGTGCTCGAACGTCAGTAACACCACGTTGTCCTGCCCCTCCTTGTACTCGCCGAACTCGCCGAACGCCTCGCGGAACGGCCGCGGGTCGAGGTAGATCACGAGCGCGCGCAGGGTAGAGCTGTGCGTGTACAGGCACGCGACGCCGCCCTGGCGCACCCGGCCGATCCGGTGGAACCCGTCGACGACGTCGACGTAGAGGTCAAAGAACGAATGCCCGCCGGGATAGCTGTACAGGGGATGCTTGAGCAGGCGCTTGGCGGTCTTGGCGTCGACGCCGAACGCGCGCGCGGCCTCGTCCGCCTCGACCGCCTTTTCGAGGCCGCTGGCCCACCCGAAGTCCTGCGATTCCAGCGCGGGATCGACCTCGAACCGCGGCGGACCGGCGCCGGGCGCGAGCGCCGACGCGACGCGCTCGAAGAGCTGCCGGGTATTGGGGCTGCGGCTGACGGCGTGCGTAAATGCGCCGGGGTCGAGGTAGTTGGGCAGGCGCAGAAAGTCCAGTTGGCGCCCAACCACGCCGACCATCCGGGCGAGCGCCGCGCCTACCGCGTCGGCTTTGGGAATGCCGCGCTCCGGGTCGAGCACGTTGGCCAGCCGCCGTCCGACGCGATGGGTCCCGCTCTCGACGCGCGAGACGCCGTGCCGCAGCGCGAACAGCAGCGTGCGCCCCTTCAGATCGCGGGGCAGCAGCCAGAACCGGTCGTCGCCGAGGTCGAGCACGATCCGGTCCTCGGCCAACTGCGGCGTGAGGTGCGCCCGCGGCACGATGGCCACCGGGCGTCGGCTGGTCGGCTTGACGACCCGGCCGATGGGCACGCGCAGGAGCGGCGCGAGGCCGCCCTCGGCGAGCGCGCGGTTCCACGCGGCGAAGAAGACGAGGGCGTCCCCGCCGCACGCGTCGGCCAGGAGGGCGCGTCTTGCCGCCTGGTAGGCGTCGGCGTCCGCGCACCCGGCCTGGACGCGACCGACGAACGCCCGGACGCGCGCCGTCGCGTCGCGCGCGCGCGAGACGCGATCGGCCGACGGCGCGGGCGGCGGCAGGCGCTCCACGCCCTCGACCGTCGGCGCCCGGCGGGCCAGCGCCTCACCGTACGCCACCAAGCCCTCGATGGTTACAAAGTCCAGACCGTCGGCCGCGGGCTCCATCCCATCTCCTTTAGGAGTGTGTCCAAGTATTTAGGTGTTGGAGCCTGTTCAGGAATGGTCAGATGCAAGGCGGAGCGAGGAATCCCCCCGGAGCGTACTGAGTCGTACGTGAGGAGGGATTCCGAAGCGACAACGCCGCAGATGGCCATTCATGGACAGGCTCCTAGACGGCTTTCACCAACGCGACGATGGTGTGCACCCCCGACGTGCCGGCGGGATACGCGCGCCCGATTTCCGATCGCTGCCGGACCCCGTCGCGCCCCTGCGCGCGCACCACGAGCGTGTGCGCGCCGGGCGCGGGCGCCGTCCACTCGTACGTCCACGGCACCCACGCGTCGGGCGGCGACGGCGCCCACGCCGCCTCGCGCCACGTCGCGCCGCCGTCGGCGCTCAGTTCCACCCGCGCGATGCCGTGCGACCCGCCGAACGCGATGCCCCGCACGAGCTGCCGCGCCACGCGCAGCAATTGGTAGTGGCCCGGCTGGTCGATCCGCGAGGTGACCGGCATCGCCCCGTCGTCGGTCCACCCGCGCTCCTGCCAGTACCCCCGGTGATCGTGCTCGACCACCTCGATCTCGGTGAGCCACTTCACGTTCTTGATCCCGAACAGGCCGGGGACGACGGCGCGCAGCGGATACCCGTGATCCCGCGGCAGGCTCACCCCGTTCATCGAGTGCGCGAGCAGCACGTCGCCCCGCATCGCGCGCTCGAACGTGATGCTGTCATGGTAGCCATCGGCGCCGCGGAACACCACGTCGCGCGCGGCGTCCGACGGCCCGGCGCGCGCCAACAGGCCCGCGAGCGGGAATCCACCCCAGAGCGCGTTGCTCATCAGGCTCCCGCCGGGCTCGTTGTCGATGCACTGCAGCGTGACCATGCGCTCCGCCACCCGCTGTTCGAGCACGTCGGCATACCGCAATCGGATCGGCCGCTCCACGGCGCCGGACACGGCAAGCGACCACCGGTCGAGCCGCAAATTCGCGCCCGCTTCCAGCGAATGGTCGCTGTAGTTGACGCGATAGAACTGATCGTTGGGCGTGATGAACGGGGTGTCGCGCGGCGGCACCGAGAACAGCCGGCCCCAGAAGAACGCGCCGGCTTCGGCCGGACGCGGAAGACCGGCGCCAAGGACGATCGCCCCGGCCGCGCCCAGCACGCGCCGACGGCTGATGGGGCGCGAGACGGCGCCGTTCATCGGGGCTCGCCCCCGCGTCGGCGGTTCGCCATCCGGATCGCCACCACGTCGAATCGCCCCCGGTCGTTGATGAAGGCGTTCGTCAGCCCGCTGACCAGGCTCAACAGCAGCGCCCCGAACACCGCCGCCCAAAATCCGTGCACCGCAAAGCCCCTGACCACCGTCCCCGCCAGGTACAGCATGAAGCCGTTGAGGACGAGCGCGAAGAGGCCGAGGGTCAGCAGGGTGAGGGGGAGGGTCAGGATCAGGAGGATCGGTCGGAGGACCGCGTTGAAAATCCCCAACACGGCGGCCGCCGCCAGCGCGGCGACCACGCCCTCCACCTCGATGCCGCGGATGACGCGGCTGATCATGAGAAGCGCGACCGCGTTGATGAGCCAGCGAATCAGGAATCCGGGCATCGGCGTCCCCCGTCCCGTAAGATGATTACGTGATGCCGGCCTGCCGCTGCGCCCAGCGGATGTAGGCGACGATGCGGGCCGCGTCGTCGTCGGACACGCCGGGAATCGGCGGCATGTCGCCAAATCGCCAGTGGTGCGCGGACACGCCCCGCCGGACCGCCATCAGAAAGCTCGCGTCGCCGTGATGGGACGGCTCGTAGATCTTCGAGAGGAACGGGGGCCCGTGTCCCGTGCCCGCGCCGCCGGGGCCGTGGCACCGCGCGCAGTGGAAGAGGAAGAGTCGCTGGCCATCGGCAAACTCGGCGGGGGGATCGCCGATCGCGACGCCCGGAGCGACGGCCGGCGGCTCCGCGCGCGAACAGGCGGAGAGCATCCACGCCGCGGCGACAAGCGCGGCAAGGCCCGCCGTCCGTCCAGCCGTCACCGCGCGTCGTCCCGTCGTCTCGGTCATCGCCGCTCTCCTCCTATTCGACTCGTTGACGCGTCTTCTTGCCACAGCGCGCGTCGAACCGATGATAGTGCACCGCGGCGCCCAAACGCAACGCCCGCCGCCCCGCCCCGGCTGCGCTACTCCCGGACGGCCATCAGGCGATGAAACACGCGCAGCAGCTTCCACAGCTCCCGCGCGTGGGAGAGCGCGGTCAACGGATTCAGACGCGGGTTGACGTGGGTGAACAACGTCGTCAGCACAAGGTCCGAGGAGGGAAAGCGCGCGTGGAGCCGCACGCTGTGCGTGTACGGCAGAACGTGATCGTAGGCGCTGTGAAGGATGAAGAGCCGACTGCGAAGCCGCTCGGGCGGCTCCCGCACCGAGAGCGCCTCGCTCGCGCCCCGGTGGTCGTGCAGCATCGTGCGCCACAGGTCGGGCGACCGCGCGGGGTCGAACGCCCGCAGCGCCTCGAACGCCTTGCGCCCCCTGGGCGAGAGGCGCGACGCAGCCTCCTCGACAATCTCGGGCTCGCGCTTCTGGCCGCACCACAGGGCCAACTCGCGGATGCGCGCCCGCTCGTCCGTGGGCGGATCGAAATAGTCCACCATCGACCGCACGACCAGGAACCGGCCGTACGGGTCCACCGGCACGCCGGTCTCGCCGAAGCGGTATTCCTCCCGAAACACGTCGTGCATGAGGTCAGTGAAATCCTCGTACCCGCCGAACACGCCAAGGTAATCCGGCGGCGACTCGATCTCCGGCCGGAGCGCGGCCTTGAGGCTCAGCGTGGCCATGTAGCTCAGGCCGATCATCGCGAGCGGCCCGTCGCCGCCCAGGTCCCGCTCGGCCCGGACGGCTCGGATCACGTCGCGGATCTGATCGATCGTCGTCGGGGTGAACGCAAGCTCGCGGACGGCGGGATAATCGGGGGTGATCACGAGAAACCCCGTCTCGGCCAGCGCGGAGGCGAAATTTTGCAGCCGGGGATCGTCGGTCGATTCGGGCACGAAGCCGCCGTTGAGCACCAGCGTCGCGCACGGCCGCGCGGGTCGATAGACGACGACGCGCAGCGCCTCGCCCCCCGCGGGCAGCTCGCGCGTCTCGACGGTCACCGCCTGCGCCAGCGCCCGCAGCGG
>MHEO01000009.1:13091-13541 GCA_001803875.1 Nitrospirae bacterium RIFCSPHIGHO2_01_FULL_66_17
GATCCGCCACAGCACGTGCCCGGTCGCAGGCCACCGCGTCCAGCGCGACGCCCGGCCCGCGCGAGCATCACGCGCGCTGATCATGCGTTCTCCATGTCCAGGTCGGCAGGGTACCGAAGGAGAGAGTAAAAGACAAGTCGGTCGCGCGGCCAACGTGCGGCGAGTTCGTCAAAGAACAGCCGCACAAGACGGGGCACTTCGTCGAACGGCGGCAGAGTGAGAACCCGCGCCGGGGTGCCCGGATCGTCAGAACGACGACGGGAGGTCGCGGCGCAGCATGGGGCCCAGCACCGTGAGCGCCATCGTGTCGGGGGACAGGCAGGTCTTCGCCACGCGCAGCACGTCGTCGGGGGTGACCGCGTCGAGGCCCTTGGTCATCTCGGCGAGCGGGACGAAGCGGCCGCCGTAGAGCTCGTCCTTCGCGAGGCGGCTCATCCGGCTGCTGGTGCC
>MHEO01000009.1:13603-25434 GCA_001803875.1 Nitrospirae bacterium RIFCSPHIGHO2_01_FULL_66_17
GCGTAGACGGAGAAGAGACCCGCGTCGTGGTAGGCGGTGATCCCGGAGTAGATCGAGTAGGCGAGGCCCCGGCGCTCGCGGACCTCCTGGAACAGCCGCGAACTGACGCTGCCGCCCAGGATCGCGTTGAGCACGTGGAGCGCGTACCGGTCCTCGTGGACCTGGGACAGGCCGTCCGCGCCGAGGCAGATGTGGACCTGCTCCAGCGCTTTGCGCTTGAGCCACACGCCCCCGCGGGTCTTGGGCGGCGTCCGCGGCGCGGTGGGCCCCGCCGCGCCTGTGAACCGCCCGAAGGTCTTCGCGATCAGCGCGTCGATCCTGGGCTGGTCGAACCGGCCCGAGACGGCGATCACGGTCCGGGCGGGGTGGTAGTGCGAGGCCAGAAAACCGGTCAGGCGCCTCCGCGTCATCGTCTCGATTGTCTTCAACTCGCCGAGGATGGGCCGGCCAAGCGGGTGCTGGCGCCAGACGTAGTCGGTGTGCAGGTCGTAGAGGAATTCCTCGGGGTCGTCCTCGATCATCTTGATCTCTTCGAGGACGACCTGCTTCTCGCGCTCGAGCTCGGACGCCGCGAACGTGGAGTCGAGGAAGATCTCGCCGAGGAGCGCGACCGCGCGGGGCAGGTGCTCGTCGAGCGCCTTGGTGTAGAACGTGGTCGTCTCGCGCGACGTGAAGGCGTTCAGCTCCCCGCCCAGGACGTCGATCTCCATCGCCAGGTCCTGCGCCGAGCGCCGCCGCGTGCCCTTGAAGAACATGTGCTCGAGGAAGTGGGAGAGCCCCTCCTCGCCGGGCCCCTCGTCGCGCGAGCCGACGTCGACCCAGATGCCCACCGCCGCCGAGCGCACCGACGGCATGAATTCGGTCACGACCCGCACCCCGTTGTCCAGGACGATCCTGCGGGGCATGGATGTGGTTTTCACGGCGTTCACCCGTCGGGGCGTGACGGTCGCGCCCCGACCCATCAGGCCTTTTCGGTCCCCTGGGCCGCCCCCATCGCTTCTTTCCGCGAGAGACGGATCTTGCCCTGGCGGTCGACCTCCAACACCTTCACCAGGATCTCGTCGCCTTCCTTGACCTCGTCGGTGACGGCTTTGACCCGGTGGGGCGCGAGCTGCGAGATGTGAACGAGGCCGTCGACGCCGGGCCCGATCTCCACGATCGCTCCGAACTCCATGATGCGCGTCACCTTGCCCATGTAGAGCTTGCCGACCTCGACGTCCTCGGTGATCTGCTTGATCATCTCGATCGCCTTCCGGGCGGCGGCCTCGTCAGACGAGGCGATGGCGATCGTGCCGTCGTCCTCGACGTCGATCTTCACGCCGGTCAGGGCGATGATCCCGCGGATCACTTTCCCTCCCGGGCCGATCACTTCGCGGACCTTGTCCGGCTTGACCTTCATCATGAGGATCCGCGGCGCGTGGGTGGACAGGCTGCCGCGCGGCTCGGCAATCGCCTCGGCCATCTTGTCCAGGATGTGCAGGCGGCCGAGCTTGGCTTGGGCCAGCGCTTTCTCCATGATGGACCGGTCGATGCCCTGGATCTTGATGTCCATCTGCAGCGCGGTCACGCCGGTTCGCGTGCCGGTGACCTTGAAATCCATGTCGCCCAGGTGGTCCTCGACGCCGAGGATGTCGGAGATGATCTCGACGTCGTTGCCTTCCTTAATGAGCCCCATCGCGATCCCGCCGACCGCCGCGGAGATCGGCACGCCCGCGTCCATCAGCGCCAGCGTGCCCCCGCAGACCGTCGCCATCGACGAGGAGCCGTTCGACTCCAGGATGTCGGACACGATGCGCAGGGTGTAAGGGAACTTCTCCTTGGTCGGGATGACGGGCTTGAGCGCGCGCTCCGCCAGCGCCCCGTGGCCGATCTCGCGCCGCCCCGGCCCCCGCATGGGCCGGGTCTCGCCGACCGAGAACGGCGGGAAGTTGTAGTGCAGCATGAACGACTTTTTCGACTCGCCCTCGAGCGCGTCGATGCGCTGCTCGTCGTCCGACGTGCCCAACGTCACCACCGCGAGGCTCTGCGTCTCGCCGCGGGTAAAGAGCGCGGAGCCGTGCGTGCGGGGCAGCACCCCGATCTCGCAGGTGATCGCCCGGATGCCGGTCGGGCCCCGCCCGTCGGCGCGCACGCCTTTGTCCAGGATCATGCGCCGCATCTGATTCCGTTCCAGGTCGTGGAAGACCTCCATGATCTCGCGATTCTTCTCCGGCGCCTCCTTGCTGCCCAGGCGGGCCAGCAGGTCGGCGAGGATCGCCGCCATCCGCCCCGAGCGCTCGGTCTTGTTCGGGATCAAGAGCGCCTCGCGGACGGGCCCGGTCGCCTCGCGGTCAACAGCCGCGACCACGGCGGGGTCGGCCTCGGCCTTGGGCACCGCGAGCTTCGGCTTGCCCACGCGCTTCACCAGTTCGTCCTGCAGCGCGATGATCTTCTTGATCTCCGCGTGGGCGAGCATGATCGCCTCCAGCATGACGTCCTCGGGCAACTCGGAGGCCTCGCCCTCGACCATCATCACGGCGTCGCGCGTGCCGGCCACCACGACGTTCAGCGTGCTCTGCTCCAACTCGGTCAGGGTGGGGGCGACGACGAACCGGCCGTCCACCCGCCCGATCCGAATCCCCGCGACCGGCCCCTGGAACGGCGAGGACGAGATCGACAGCGCCGCGGACGCGCCAATGATCCCGAGAAAGTCCGTCGCGTTGCTCTGGTCGGCCGAGAGGACCGACGCGATGACCTGGGTCTCGTGGTAAAACCGCTTTGGGAAGAGCGGCCGCAACGGCCGATCGATCAGACGGCCGGAGAGAATTTCCCGCTCGGAGGGGCGTCCCTCGCGCTTGAAAAACCCGCCGGGGATCTTCCCGGCGGCGTAGGCTCGCTCCTGGTAATCGACGGTCAGGGGGAGGAAATCAACCCCCGCCCTGGGCGTCTTGGCCGTGACCGCGGTGACCAGCACCACGGTGTCCGCCATCTGCACCAGCACCGCCCCGTCGGCCTGCTTGGCGACCCGGCCGCTCTCGATCGTCAGTTGCCGGCCCGCCACATCCATCTCCAGTCGTTCTACCATGCCATCTCCTTCGTTGCGCCTCGTCGAGGGCGCGGAATCGGCCCCGGACGATCCACAGTCAATGACGCCTGGCGACCCCCATCCTCCCGCGGCGGTCTCCACGAGTCATTCACTGTGTCTCTTCCGGAGCCCCTCCGAGCGCGCGGGAGCCTCTCGGCCCGTTCCGCCGACGCTCGGAGCGTGTGGGTGATCCCATCCGGGCGGTGACTCAGCGCCGGATGTTCAATTGGGTGAGGAGCAGCTTGTACCGCTCCACGTCCGTCCGCTTCAAATAGTCCAGGAGCTTGCGGCGCTGGCTCACCATCATGATCAAGCCGCGACGCGAGTGATGATCCTTGGCGTGGAGCTTGAAATGATCGGTCAGCTCGGTGATCCGCTTGCTCAGGATCGCGACCTGGACCTCCGGCGAGCCCGTGTCCTGCTCGTGGCGTGCGTACGTCTTGATGACACCCTGCTTGACTTCTTTCTGCAACATCGTGGTTCCCCTTTCCGTGGCTACCGACGCGGACCGCGCCGCGCTCCTCCCATCACCTTCACCGCCGGATCGGCCAGGACACGCTCGACCGCGAACGCGCGGCCCCGCCCGTCGCCCGCCAGATCCTCACGGTCGGCCGGCGCCGTCGCGAGCGCGACCGTGACCCCGCCGGTCCGGACGCGGACCAGGTCCCCCCGCCGACACGCGCCCAGCCAGGCCTCCACGCGCTCCGCCGGCAGCGCAACCCCGTGACACACCCGCTCCGCGACCGACGCGGACACGTCGACGGCCGGCAGATGGCTCAAGACCTCGTCGACGGCGAGCAGGTGGCGTCCCGCCTCGCCCGCGCGCACCGCCGCCTCGACGTCCGCCACGGTCACCGCGTCCGCGATCGCAAACCGTCCCACGCGCCGGCGATCCAGCCCCTGAAGATAGGCCCCCACGCCGAGGCGCTCGCCGGCCTCCACGCACAGCGTCCGCACGTAGGTGCCCTTGGAGCACTCGACGTCGAACGTGACGTCGCCGTCGGCGATCCCCAGCACGTCCAGCCGGGTGATCCGCACCGTGCGCGGCTGTCGCTCGACCACGCGGCCCTCGCGGGCGGCCTTGTAGAGCGGCTCGCCGCGGACCTTGACCGCGGAATACATCGGGGGGAGCTGCGTCAGCGGCCCCACCAGGCCGCTCAGGACGCGGACGATGTCCTCGGCGCCCGGGCGGGCCTCGGTGCGCGTCAGCACCCGCCCGGTGGCGTCCTGCGTATCGGTGGTGGCGCCGAGCCGCATCACGACCCGGTATTCCTTGTCGGCGTCGACCAGGTACTGCGCAACCTTCGTCGCGTGGCCGACGCAGAGCGGCAGAACGCCCGTCGCCATCGGGTCCAGGGTGCCGGTGTGCCCGACCTTGGCCTGCCCGAGCAGCCCCCGCACCTTGGCGACGACGTCGTGCGACGTCCAATCCGGCGGCTTATTAATATTCAAAAACCCATTCATTCGAATCCACCTTCAATTGGAGGACGATGGAGCCCGTTCAGGAATGCGTCAGATGCAAGGCGCCGCGAGCACCGGAGCGGAGCGTACTCGGTGTGTACGTGAGCACCGGAAGCGCAGTGGCAACGCCGCAGATGACCATTCATGGACGGGCTCCTATGGGGCCTCCCGCGCCGTCGCAGCTTCGACCGCGCTCAGCACGCGCGTCCGCACCGACGACAGATCGCCCTGGACGGCGCACCCCGCCGCGTTGCGATGCCCCCCGCCGCCGAACCCCTCCGCCACGGCCGCGACGTTCACCCGGCCCTGGGAGCGCAGGCTGATCTTGTACTGGGTCGGATTCAGCTCGCGGAACAGCACCGCGACCTCGACCCCGTTGAGGGATCGCGGGTAGTTGACCAGGTCCTCGGTGTCCTCGGGCGAGGTGCCCGTCGTCTTGAACAGGTCCTGGGTCAGGGTGACCCACGCGATCTTCCCGCCGGGGTGGCGCTCCATGCCGCGCAGAACCTCCCCCAGCAGGCGAAGACGCCCCGTGGAATTGCGGTCGTACAGCGCCCGCGCCACCTTCGCGCCGTCCACCCCGCAGTCGAGGAGATCCGCCGCCATCCGGAACGTCGAGGGCGTGGTGTTGGAGTACCGGAACGAGCCGGTCTCCGTGATCAGCGTGGTGTACAGGCAGAGCGCGATGTCCCGCGAGAGGGGCACGCCCCACGCCCGGATCAGCTCGTAGACCATCTGGCCGGACGCCGTCGCGTCGGGCACGATCCAGTTCAGCCCGCCGAAACCGCGGTTGGTCAGGTGGTGGTCGATGTTCACCACCAGCGTGACCGGCGGCGGCGCCGCGGTGAAGAGTCCCGTGCGCTCCAGGTCGCCGCAATCGACGACGGCCAGGACGTCGTAGCGGCGCGGTAGCGCGGGGTGCTGCGCGACCACGCCCTGCACCGGCAAAAAATCGAGGTACGGCGGCACGCGGTCCCGGATGACCACCTCGGCCTGCTTGCCGGCCGCCCGGAGGCCCAGGGCGAGCGCGACGGCGGAGCCGAGGGCGTCCCCTTCGGGACTGATATGCGTGGAGACGCAGAACGTGTCGTAGGCCTTCAGGACCTCGACCACGGCCCGCGCGTCAGGTGCGGTCTTCGTCGTCATCCCCTGTTCCCTTGTCCGCGTCCGGTTGATCGCCGGACAGCGCCTCCAGTACCGCCTCGATGTGCGCCGCCTCGCGGGGCGTCGTATCGTGCGTGAACGTCAACTCGGGCGTGTTCTTCAGCCGCAAGCGACGCCCCAGCTCGCTCCGGATGAAGCCCGCCGCCCGTTCGAGCGCGGCGAGCGTCTCGGCCACGGCCCGCCCCTCGTCCAGCAGGCTCACAAAGACCGTGGCGTGCCGGAGATCGGGGCTCACCCGCACGCCCGTCACCGTGACGAAGCCGATCCCGGGATCCTTCACCTTCCGCAACAGGAGGTCGGCGATCTCGATCCGCATGAGATCGCCCACGCGATCCGTCCGTTTGTACTCGATTCCCATGAGCAACGGATGCCGCACCCGGCATCACACGAACTCCATCTGAGACCGGACCAACTCCAGATCCCGCTCGCGGCCGACGGCGTGCAGGAGCTGATCCAGCACCCCGTTGACGTACGCGCGATCGACGCCGACGCACGCCGCGGCCAGCACGGCGGTCTGCCACAGCTCGTGGGCTTCCACCTCGGCCACCGACACGTTGAACCCGTGGCGGAGTCGATCCTTCAGGCTCTTCACCGCGTGCCGCTTCTCCTTCAGCGAGTGCCGATCCGGGAGGTGCAATTCCATCCGACACACGCCGATGATCATTGGACATCGCCCTCTCCCTCACCCTCCCCCCTTGAGGGGGAGGGAAGGGGTGGGGGGATCACAACTTCGCCGCGATTTTCTCCATCGAGAACGCCTCGATGACGTCGCCCACCTTCACGTCGTTGAAATTCTCGACCCCGATCCCGCACTCGTACCCGGTCTGCACCTCGCGCACGTCGTCCTTGAAGCGCCGCAGCGACCCCAGCTTGCCTTGATAGACGACCACGCTGTCGCGGATGACGCGGACGCCGGTGCTCGCGCGCGTGATCACGCCCTGCACCACGTACGACCCGGCGATCGCGCCGATGCGCGGCACCACGAAGACCTGCCGGACCTCCGCGCGCCCGAGGCTCTGTTCCTTGAGCGTGGGGTCGAGGAGGCCTTCCATCGCGGCCCGCACGTCGTCGACCGCCTCGTAGATGACCCGATACGTCCGGACGTCGACCTTCTCCCGCTCCGCCAGCGCCTGGGCCTTGCTCTCCGGCCGCACGTTGAATCCGATGACCACCGCGTTGGACGCGGCGGCGAGCAGGATGTCGCTTTCCGTGATGCCGCCGATGGCTTCGTGGAGGACGCGCAGGCGGACCTTGTCGGTGGACAGCTTCTCCAGCGAACTCTTGAGGGCCTCCGCCGACCCCTGGACGTCGGCCTTGAGCACGATCGTCAGTTCCTTGGCCCCGCCCTCGCTGATCTTGCCGTAGAGGTCTTCGAGGGTCATCTTGCGCGGCTTCGCCGGCGCCGGGACACGCGCCTTCTCGATCCGCGCCGACACGATCTCCTTCGCCGTCCGGTCGTCCTTGACGACCTGGAACACGTCCCCCGCCTGCGGCACATCGTCAAGACCGATGACCTCGACCGGAGTCGACGGCCCCGCCGCGCTGGTTCGGCGCCCCAGGTCATCCACCAGCGCCCGCACCTTGCCGGCCTGGGCGCCGGTGACGAAGAGGTCGCCCACCCGCAGCGTGCCGTCCTGCACCAGCACGGTCGCCATGGGTCCGCGCCCCTTGTCGAGTCGCGCCTCGATGATCGCGCCCAGCGCGGGCTTCGCGGGGTTGGCGGTCAACTCCAGCACGTCGGCCTGCAGCAGGATCATCTCCAGCAGCGCGTCGAGCCCGACCTTCGTCTTGGCCGACACCTCTGCGAAGATGGTCGTGCCGCCCCACGCTTCCGAGATGAGGCCGTGCTCGGAGAGCTGACTCTTGATGCGCTCCGGCTGCGCCTCCGGCTTGTCGATCTTGTTGATCGCGACCAGGATCGGCACGTCGGCCGCCTTGGCGTGGTTGATCGCCTCCACCGTCTGCGGCATCACGCCGTCGTCGGCGGCGACGACCAGCACCACCAGGTCGGTCACCTTGGCGCCGCGCGCGCGCATGCTCGTGAACGCCTCGTGACCCGGCGTGTCGAGGAACGTCACCGATTTACCCCCGACCTTGACGGTGTAGGCGCCGATGTGCTGCGTGATGCCGCCCGCCTCGCCCTCGGTCACCCGCGTCGTGCGGATGGCGTCGAGCAGCGAGGTCTTGCCGTGGTCGACGTGCCCCATGATCGTGACCACCGGCGGGCGCGGCACGCGCAACGCATGATCCTCGGGGACGGTCTCGATCATCTCCTCCTCGGTGCGCTCGGCGACCCCCTCGGCCTTCACGCCGAAGTGCTCGGCGACCAGCACCGCGGCGTCCAACTCCAGGGTCTGGTTGATGGTCGCGGGCGTCCCCATCGACAACAACTGGCCGATCACCTGCGGCGCCTTGACCCCGAGCAGGTCGGCGAGGTCCTTGACCGTCAGGCCCTCCCGAAGTTTGACGACCTTCTTCCGCGGCTTCGTAGCCTCCAACACCGAGGAGGGATGGCGCTCCTTCCTCATCTGGGCGCGGAGCCGCTCGTCGCGGCGGTGCAGCGGCTTGAAATCCTGCCACACGAGGGCTTCCCCTTGAAGCTGCGCGGGCGCGGCCTCGTCCTTGTCGCGCTTGCCGGGCTTCTTGAGTTTCTTGATCCGCTCCCGCTCTTTTTCTTTCTCTTTCTCCGCCTTGGCCGTGTCGCCGACCACCGGACCCCGTGGCGGCGCGACCGGCGGCGCCGGGGGCGCAACCATCACCCTGACCGGATCCGGCATCGGAATCTGGGGCACCACCTTCGGCGCGTGCGGGCGAAACACCTCGGGCGCGGCGCGGCCCGGCGGCGGGGGCGCGGCAAGCGGCTCGCCGACCGGGGTCGGCGCGGCGGCTGCGACCGCCGCTTCCGGGGGCGGCGCCTCGGGCTGGGCCTTCTTCTTGATCAGGACGTGTCCGCGGCGCGCCGCGGCGCCCTCGGCGGCCGGTTCCTTCTTCGGCGCGTACTTGCGGATCAACGCGGCGACCACGTCGTCGTCGAGCGTGCTCATGTGGTTTTTGAGCACCGCGCCCTGCTTCGCCAGGTCCGCCAGGAGTTCCTTGCTGGTCTTCCCCAACTGTTTGGCAAGCTCAAAGACTCTCATGGCTGACCCCTTCTGATCCATCGCCGTGGACGACATGCGCGCGCTCAGGCCTCCGGCCCCGGTGACTCGACGGCCTCGCCCTCGGCGAGCTTCGCGGCGGCGGCTTGGGCCTCGGCCTGCCGCGCCTCCTGCTCCTCGCGAATCGTCTGCTCGTGGGCGATCGCGGCGTTGATCTCACGGTCGCGGTCCTTGACCCGCTCCTTCTCGTACTCGCTCTGGCTGATGATGTCGATCTTCCACCCGGTCAGCTTCGCGGCCAGCCGGACGTTCTGACCCTTCTTGCCGATCGCCAGCGAGAGCTGGTGATCCGCGACCACCGCGATGGCCGACTTCTCCGCCTCGGTGATGCCCACCTTCTCGACCACCGCCGGGCTCAACGCCTCGCCGATGAACGTCCGTGGGTCGTCGGTCCAGGTGATGATGTCGATCTTCTCCCCGCGCAGCTCGCGCACGACGGCCTGGACCCGCACGCCCTTGACCCCGACGCAGGCGCCGACCGGATCGACGGCCTTGTCGCGCGACGAGACGCAGATCTTGGTCCGGTCCCCCGGCTCGCGCACCACGCCGCGGATCGTGACGATCCGCTCGGCCACCTCGGGCACCTCCAGCTCGAACAGCTTGCTCACGAACTCGGGACACGCCCGCGACAGGATCAACTGGGGCCCCCGCGACGACGGCTTGACCTCCAGCAGGTATGCCCGGAGCCGATCCCCGCGCCGAAAACCCTCGCGCGGGATCTGCTCGCTCACCGGCAGCAGGGCCTCGGTCCTGCCGAGGTCGACGATGTAATTGCGGCGCTCCTGGCCGAGGATCATGCCGCTGATGATCTCGCCCTGGCGCACCGAGTATTCCTTATAGACGGTCTCCAACTCGGCCTCTCGCACGCGCTGGAAGATGACCTGCTTCGCGGTCTGCGCGGCGATCCGGCCGAAATCCTCCATCGGCATGAGGTCGCCGATCTCGTCGCCCAGCTCGGCGCCCGGATCAATCAGGAGGGCGTCCTCCAGGCCGATCTCCGCTTTGGGATTGGTGACGGTTTCGACGATCTTCTTGAGCGAGACGACCTCGATCTCGCCGGTCTCCGGGCTCATGTGGACCTGGATGTTGTCCCCCGCGCCGTACTTCTTGCGCGCAGCGGTCTGCACGGCCAGTTCGACGGCCTGGATGATCTTTTCGCCCTTGATGCCCTTTTCCCGCTCGATCTGTCCGATCACCGTGAGCAATTCACGATTCATAGCCCGCTTCTCCCTGACAACCTCGCTTGCGTGGCGCAACGCAGGGCCCGTTTCCCCGGCCCGAGGCTGCGATAAGCTTTATCGCCTTCCTTCTCCGTTCACCATTCCACTTCCAACCGCGCCTGAACGATCACGCTCCGCGGGATCGTCCACGACTCGCCGGCCTCTCCCTCGACCCGCACCGCGTCGGGCTCGCCCCCCGCCAGGCGGCCGATCACCAGCCGGGGCCCCTCCCAGGGAGGGCGCGTCTTGACGCGGACTCGGCGCCCCACCGCCTTCTCGTAGTCGCGCGGCGTCTCCAGCGCGCGGTCGAGCCCCGGAGACGACACCTCCAGCGTATACCGATGCTCGATGGGGTCGTCCACATCGAGCGCGTGTCCCACCGCCCGGCTCAGCCGCGCACAGTCATCCAGCGTCACCCCGCCCGGCTTGTCGACCGTGATCCGGACGGTGCCCGCGGTCCGCGTCCCGGCGTACCGCACGGCGACCACCTCCACGCCCAGCGCCGCCGCGATCGGCTCGGCGACGCGCGCCACGCGCTGTTCCACGTCGGCGGGGCCGCCCCCCGACGCCTCGACACCCCGAGTCGGTTTCACCACGGTCGACCGCACGAACCCTCAAACAAAAAAAGTGGGCCATACACCGCCCACTTTGCTCCGCCACGCAGCCCTCGCGCGTCCGCACCCGGATGCAAAAGCGACGGGAGTTTATCACACCGCTTCGGGTCAATGCAAGACATTGAAGCTCCCTGCAACACGCCGCGGGGAAGACGCTCGCTCAGCACGTTCACCGCGTCCTCACGTCCGGCGGCTCCGGCGGGACGCCCGGCCCCCGCCCGGCGCGGCGGGCCCCCCGCACTCGGCGGCGACCAGCGCCGCGAAACGCTCCTGGAGCATCCGCGCGACGGGCCCCGGGCCGCCGCGTCCGATCTTCGCTCCGTCGAGCGACACCACCGGCACGATCTCGATGGTCGTCCCGGTGAGAAACACCTCGTCCGCGCGGCGATACTCCTCCACGGTCAGGGCCCGCTCCTCCAGCGAGAGACCCTCGCGACGGACCAGCTCAAGCGTGGCCGCGCGGGTGATGCCCGGCAGGATCGAGGGATCGGTGGGCGACGTGATCACGGCGCCGCCGACCACGGCGAAGCAGTTGCTGATCGCCCCCTCGGTCACGAGGCCGTCGCGGACCAGGATCGCCTCGAACACGCCCGCCGCGCGCGCCTCCTCCCGGGCCAGCACGTTGGCGAGCAGATTGAGCGACTTGACGTCGCACCGCCCCCACCGCAGGTCCGGCACGGTGATCGCGCTCACCCCCCGGCGGCGCACCGACTCGGGCAGCGGATCCAACCGCCGCACGGTGATGACGACCGTCGGCCGGACGACCGCGGGAAACCGGTGCTCGCGCGGCGCGGGACCGCGCGTGACCTGCAGGTACACCTTGGCGTCGGGAAACCGGCTCATCTCGTAGGCGCGCGTGACGAGGCGACGCCAGTACGCGCGGGAATACCGAATCGGCAAGCGAATGCCGCGCGCGCTCTGTTCCAGGCGGTCGAGATGCGCGTCGAGGCGGAACAGGCGCCCGTTGTAACTCCGCACCACCTCGTAGACGCCGTCGCCGAACTGAAACCCGCGGTCCTCGATGGAGACCACGGCGCGGCCGATCGGGAGAAACCGTCCATTGACGCACGCAATCGTCGGCATCGCTTAGGAGTGTGTCCAAGTATTGAGATGGTGGAGCCTGTTCAGGAATGCGCCAGATGCAAGGCGGAGC
>MHEO01000009.1:25457-25529 GCA_001803875.1 Nitrospirae bacterium RIFCSPHIGHO2_01_FULL_66_17
GGTTCGTACGTGAGGAGGGATTCCGAAGCGACAACGCCGCAGATGGCCATTCATGGACAGGCTCCTAGCGCT
>MHEO01000010.1:0-6447 GCA_001803875.1 Nitrospirae bacterium RIFCSPHIGHO2_01_FULL_66_17
ATTGTTTGGCGACGAGGTCGATCAGACCGGACCACTCCTTGGGGTCCATCGGCCTCACGGCGAGGTTCTCCGTGCGCTCGCGGACGTACGTCGAGCGCAGCGAGTCGAGCAACTCGCGGCGGCTTGCGGTCTGCTTCAGTTGATCCTCCAACGCGCGGTCCTGATCCTCCAGCGCCGTGACCTTCTCTTGCGCAAGCCGGACCTCTTTGGCGGTCGTCTCCACGTGCGGGACGCGTTCGACCGTGGCGCCGAAGACCCGGGCCTTGGCGCTGCCGGCGCCCGAAACGCGGAGCGAATCGTCAATGATGTGGTCGGTGAGGCCCTCCAGCTTGACGCGAACGTCGCCGGCCGGCAGATCGATCTTGGCGACGCGCGTCACGCGCGCGGAGTTCAAATACACCGTGACGGCGTCGATGCGCGACTGGGCGGTAAGGTCAGGGGGCGCGGCGGATGCGGGGATGGTCGAAGTGATGAGCAGAACGGACGCGAGGGCCAGAGCACGAATCAACATCATGATCCTCTCCTGATGATCGCGGGATGGGATGGAACGCTGCCACGATAACGGATTTCAGGGGCGTTTGCAAAGGACCCCGATGAGGGGCGGCTTCCTCCGCGCGATGTCGGAGTCGTTGCGCAGAAAGGCAAATCCCCCCATCCCCCCTTTGTCAAAGGGGGGCAAGGGGGGATTTGGGTTGACATTTGGGTTGTCATGGCCTCGCCTCCAGCTCTTGGTCTATGGTAGTATCCCCCCACATGCCAACCCTCTCCGCAACGGACGAATTGATCGCCCGCATCCAGCGCCTCAAGGCCGAGCGCCAGGCGGTGATTCTCTCGCACAACTACCAGATCGGCGAGATCCAGGATGTCGCGGATTTCGTCGGCGATTCGCTCGAACTGTCGCGCATGGCCGTGGAGATGCCGGCCAAGGTCATCGTGTTCTGCGGCGTCCACTTCATGGCCGAGACGGCCGCCATCTTAAACCCCGACAAGACCGTCCTGCTGCCCGACCTCGACGCCGGCTGCTCGATGGCCGACATGATCACGGTCGAGCAGCTCCGCGCGCTCAAGGCCGAGCACCCCGGCGCGGTGGTCGTCTGCTACGTCAACACCACCGCGGCGATCAAGGCCGAGAGCGATTATTGCTGCACGTCGTCCAACGCGGTGCGGGTGGTCGAGGGCATTCCCCGCGACCGCGAGATCATCTTCATCCCCGATCAATTCCTGGGCGATCACGTCGCCAAGCAGACCGGCCGCAAGCTCATCCTCTACAACGGCTACTGTCCCGTCCATTATCGGATCATGGCGTCGGACGTCGCGGCGATGAAGGCGGAGCATCCCGCAGCGGAGGTGCTGGTCCACCCCGAATGCCCCGGCGAGGTCCACGAACTGGCCGACCAGGTTTTGTCCACCAGCGGGATGTGCCGCGCGGCCAAGGCGTCCTCGGCGGACGAACTCATCATTGCCACCGAGATCGGCATTCTCCACCGCATCGAGAAGGAAAACCCCGACAAGCGCGTATACGCCTCCTGCCAGTGGTGCGACTGCTCGCACATGCGCGTGAACACCCTCGAAAAAATCCTCTGGTCGCTCGAGGACCTGCAGCACGTGGTC
Organism: Nitrospirae bacterium RIFCSPHIGHO2_01_FULL_66_17; assembly: GCA_001803875.1. Lineage (GTDB taxonomy): Bacteria > Nitrospirota > Nitrospiria > 2-01-FULL-66-17 > 2-01-FULL-66-17 > 2-01-FULL-66-17. Next base: position 1,612 of record MHEO01000010.1, read on the forward strand.
CGGGTGCCGGAGGAGATTCGTGTCCGCGCCGTGCGTGCGCTGGATCGCATGCTGGCGGTCGCCGCTTCGTAATTCCCATGTCCCCGCTGGTGGGCAAGGCGCTCCTCGCGGCGGGGATCATTCTGGCTCTCCTCGGCGCCTGGATCCTCTTCGGCGGCCGTTTCCCCTCGCTGCCCTCCTGGCTGGGGCGGCTTCCGGGCGACGTGTTCGTCGAGCGCAAGGGCGTCCGCATCTATATCCCCATCACCACCAGCCTCTTGCTCAGCCTCATCCTCACCTTGCTGTTTTGGTTCTTCAGCCGCCGTTGATGGCCCGTCGGCTCGCGACGGCGGTACTGATCGCGGCGGCGCTTGCCTGCGCCGCACCCATCCACGCCGCCGGCGCGCCGCGCATCCGGGTCGCCTTGGCGGCCGACCAGGGTGCCGTGACGGTGGAGAGTGCCGGTGCCGTCGTCGTCGCCGCGCCGGGCCCGCGGCGCACGGTCGAAGGACCCCTCGTGATTCGGCGCGAGGGGACGCGGATCGTCGTCAACGAGATGCGGCTGGGGAGTCCGATCCGGATCGAGGGCGAGTCGGCGCCGCTCGAAGTCAAGGGGATGGTGGTGCGCGGTGCGCTGGTGATCATCGCCCGGGATGCGGGGCTGCTGGTCGTCAACGACCTCGATCTTGAGGCGTACGTCAAGAGCGTGGTCCCGTCCGAGGTGCCGGTGACGTGGCCGTTCGAGGCGCTGAAAGCCCAGGCGATCGTCGCCCGCACCTTTGCCCTCCATAAGAAGGGGGAGCGGGGAGGCCAGGCGTTCGACGTGGACGCGACGGTGCAGAGCCAGGTCTACGGCGGTCTCGGCAGCGAGGATCTGCGCGCCTCCGAGGCGGTCGACGCGACCGCCGGGATCGTCGTCATGCACGAGGGGCGGCTCGCGCTGACGCCGTATCACTCGACGTCGGCCGGCCCCACCGAGGATGCCTCGGAGGTCTGGGCCATCGATCTGCCGTACCTCAAAGGGGTGGCGTGCCCGTTCGACGAGGACTCGTCGGTCTACCGCTGGGAGCGGCGGCTGCCGTTCGACGCGATCGAGTCCGCGCTCCGCGAGGCGGGGCACGCGGTGGGCTCCATTGCGACGCTCACGCCGCTCGGCCGCAATCGCTCCGGTCGCGTGAGCGCCGTGCGCATCCTCCACTCGGAGGGCGAGTTGGTCTTGAAGGGGGAGCTGCTCCGCCGTATAATCGGCTACCAACGGTTGCCCAGCATGCGCTTCGACGTGGTGGACGTCGAGGCCGGCCCCCGCGGCGGTTTCGACGTGCACCTGCGGGGCGGCGGGTGGGGCCACGGGGTCGGCCTGTGCCAGTGGGGGATGAAGACCCTGTCGGAGCGCGGGTGGACCGCCGATCGCATCATCGACTACTACTATCCCGGGACGAATCTGGATGACGCCGCGCGACGCCCCAAACACATTCGCTGACGAGGCCGCCCCCCTCGCGGAGGACGAGCGCGCCCTCGAGGCGTTCGACTATCCCCGCGAGTGGGCGCGCATCGCCGAGCGGCCCGCGCCGGTGCGCGACGAGGCCCGGCTCCTGGTGTACGACCGGCGGACTGGGTTCGTGGCCCATCAACGCGTTCGCGATCTGCCGGAGTACTGCGCGGCCGGCGACGCGGTGGTGGTGAACGAGTCCCGCGTGATCCCGGCGCGGTTGGACGGCGTGAAGGCGCCGAGCGGCGGGCGGGTGGAGGTCCTGCTCGTCCGCCGGCTGGGCGACGGCGTGTGGAGCGCACTGGTGAAGGGCGCGGTCCGGCCCGGCCAGCGGCTCGCGTTCGGCGACGGCGGGGAGGGCGAGGTCCTGGAGCCGGATGCCGAGGGCCGCCACCGCCTGCGGCTGTCTCCCGATGACGCCGCGTGGCTCGATCGCGTCGGTCGCGTGCCGCTCCCGCCGTATCTGAGGCGGGAACGCGACGATCCGTCCGCGGAATCCGTCGACGACCGCGAGCGGTATCAGACCGTGTTCGCGAAGACCGACGGGTCCGTGGCCGCGCCGACGGCGGGGCTGCACTTCACGCCGGCGGTCCTGGGTCGTCTGGCCGACGGCGGGGTCGAGACGATTGCGGTGACGCTGCACGTCGGCCCCGGCACGTTCGAGCCGGTGCGGACGTCCGCGGTGGACGCGCACCGGATGGCGTCGGAGTGGGGCGAGGTCACCCCCGACGCGGCCGAGCGGCTGAGCGCGGTCCGCGCGCGCGGCGGGCGGGTGATCGCGGTCGGCACGACGTCCACCCGCGTCCTGGAGACGGCCGCGGCCGATGACGGCCGCGTCGGCCCCTGGCGCGGCGACACGGCGCTCTTCATCCGTCCGGGGTATCGCTGGAAGGCGGTCGGCGCGTTGCTGACGAATTTCCACCTGCCCCGCTCCACGCCGCTGCTGCTGGCCGCCGCGTTCTGCGGTCGGGCGGTCCTCATGGACCTGTACCGCGAGGCGGCCCGCGAAGGGTATCGGTTTTACAGTTACGGCGACGCGATGTTGATCCTGTGAGAACGGCGGGGCCGCGATGAACACCCGGGTGCCGCAGCGGGACCGGACGAGCCGGTCGATCAAGCCCTACCTGGCCGTCGCGGCGTGTCTGGTGGTGGCCGTCGTGGTCGCGTTTTCGGTCATCGAGCGGTGGACGCCGGGGTTCTCCTCGGAAGAGACGGAGGGCGTGGAGTCGGTCGGGGGCGCGTCGGCGGGGCGCGTCGTTATTGGAGGACGGCCGTCCGGCCGCGTGGCGCCCGCCCCGTCGGGCGGCGAGCGATCGACGCCGGGAACCGCGTACAAGTCGGAGGAGTTCACCTTCTACAAATCGCTCGGGGGCGCGGCGATCCCGGAGCCGAAACTCGATCCCCGGGCCGCCTCTCCGCCTCCGGCGCGGCCCAAGGCTGAACCCCGTGCCCCGGAGCCTCGCGAGCCCGTCGGGAGATTGAAAACATCGTACACCGTGCAGGTGGCCTCGTTTCGGGATCGTGCAACGGCCGACCGCCTGGCGGCGCGCCTGCGCCGGGATCGCTACGTCGTCACGGTCGCCCGGGTGGTGCTGCCCGACGCCGGCGTGCGCTACCGGGTGCGGGTGGGGACGTTCAAGACCCGCCAGGATGCGCTGCGGCTTGCGGACATTCTGAAGACGAAGGAGAAGCTCGATCCCTTCGTGGCGCTGGTCACGACCGACGCCCCGAGGTTGTAGCGCGCGTCACGCGATGCGGATGCGCTGTTGCCGCGCGGCGTGCTCGAGAATGATCAGCGACTGGTGCAGGCGCTGGAGGCGGAGGTTGCGCACCCGGATGCCCTGGACATCGTGGCTGGGAAACTTCGACGCCCGGACCTCGGTCTGCAATTTCCTGAGCTGGTGGTGCAGGGCGCGAAAGCCGCCTTCGTCGAGATGTTTGAGGAGCAGGGGGGTCATGGAGAGAAAGCCGTCGGCGACGTCCTTGGCCACTGCCGCGATGCTCTTGCCCTGCAACTGGGTGTCGGCCATGTCGCGACTCTTCCCCGCGGGTGACGGTACGCGGGGTAAAGATACCGTGCGACCGATCGCTGTCAATGCCGACGGCTGATCCCGACCGCGCCGCCCCGCCAGACGCGGCGGGCGATCTGCTCGACCGGTTCTGGTCCGCGGACGGGCCGTTGGCCCGCGCGCTCAGCGCGTTCGAGGAGCGTCCCTCCCAGCGCGCGATGGCCGCGGCCGTGCTGGACGCGCTCGATCGCGGGCGCATCCTCCTGGTCGAAGCCGGGACCGGGACGGGCAAAACCCTGGCCTACCTCGTCCCCGCCGTGCTCAGCGGGAAGAAGGTGGTCGTCTCGACCGGCACCAAGGCCCTGCAGGATCAGCTCGCCGGCCACGATCTGCCGATCATCGAGGCCGCGCTGGGCCGCGAGGTGGACTGGTGCGTGATGAAGGGGCGGGAGAATTACCTGTGTCTGTACCGGCTCGAGGATGCGGAGCGGTTCGGCGGGTCGTCGCCCGAAGCGGTCGGCGCGATGCGGGCGTGGGCGGACGCGACCGAAACCGGGGACCGCGCCGAGCTGTCGTGGCTGGCCGACGACGACCCGCTCTGGGAGCGGTTCTCGGTGACGGCGGAACAGTGCCTGGGCTCGGCGTGTCCGCGGTTTGAGCCCTGCTTTCTCACGCAGGTGAAGCGTCGTGCGGCGCGGGCCGACGTGGTGATCGTCAACCATGCGCTCTTCTTCGCCGATCTCGCGCTGGGCCCGCACGCGGCGGGATCGGTCGTGCCTCGACACGCCGCCGTCGTCTTCGACGAGGCCCACGTGCTGGAGGAGGTCGCCACCGCCCATTGGGGCGTGGGCGCGTCGCGCCGCCGTGTCCGCGATCTCCTCGCCGACCTGCGGCGCGAGCCCGCGACGGATCGGTCGCCCTCCGACGAGGCGGCGTGGCACCGGGCGCTCGATCGCGTGTGGGCGGCGGCCGAGCGGGCGTTCGACGCGCTGCGCGGCGCCCCGGGGCGCGACGCGGGCGCGCGCGTGCGCTGGGCGCCGGACGGCGCCGAGCGTGCCGCCGCGGCCGGCCTCGACCTGATCGGCCGGTTGGCGGAGCTGGCGGACCTGATCGAGGGCCTCGAGGCGAAGAGCGAGGGGTGGGCGAGACTGGCCGAACGCGTCGGCGCGCTTGCGCGCGACGCCCGGTTTCTCTGGCGCGCCGATGATCCCTCGTACGTATTCTGGATCGAGGCGAGCGAGACGAACGTGCGCCTCTCCGCGTCGCCGCTCGACGTGTCGTCGCTGCTGCGGGAGGCGCTCTTCTCCGGCGACGCGCCGTGCGTGCTCACGTCGGCGACGCTCACGGCGGGCGGCTCGT
>MHEO01000010.1:6495-11395 GCA_001803875.1 Nitrospirae bacterium RIFCSPHIGHO2_01_FULL_66_17
AAGCGGCGTCGCCGTTCGACTTCGGGACGCAGGCGCTCGTCTACCTCCCCTCGGCGCTGCCGCACCCCCGCGATCCCGCGTTCCCCGACGCGGCGTCGGAGGAGATTCTGCGCCTGATGGCCGCGAGCGGCGGGCGGGCGTTCGTGCTCTTCACCAGCCGGCGGATGCTCGATGCGGTCCACGCGTCCTGCCGGGACCGCGTTGCGTACCCCGTCTTGAAGCAGGGCGAGGCGCCGCGGATGGCGTTGATCGAACGATTCAAGGCCGGGCCCTCGGTCCTGTTCGCCACGATGGGATTCTGGCAGGGCATCGACGTGCCCGGGGACGCGCTCTCGTGCGTCGTGATTGACAAGCTCCCGTTCGCCCCGCCCGACGACCCCGTCGTCGAAGCGCGCCTCGACGCGCTCAAGCGACGAGGCGAGGACCCGTTCACCGCGTACCAGTTGCCCACGGCGGCGATCTGGCTCAAGCAGGGGTTCGGTCGGCTGATCCGGACGCGGCGGGACCGCGGCGTGATCGCGATCCTGGACCGGCGACTGCTCACTCACGCGTATGGCCGCTTCTTTTTAGAATCGCTGCCGCCCGCGCCCGCCACGACCTCGTTTGCGGAGGTCGAGCGCTTCTTCGAAGCGGTGCCTTCAGGGGGGAATGGGGAATGAGGAACTCACACAGGAGAACAATGATGCGTCACCAAACAAGGTTCGGACTCGGACTGGGAATCATCGGCGTGTTGGTCGCGGGGTGCGTGGTCGTGCCGGCCGGCCACGGCCGCCATCGAGGCGCGGTGGTGCTCGGTCCCGCGCCGGTGGTCATCGCGGCGCGGCCCCGGATGGTGTTCGTGACCGAATTCGGCGTGGCGTTCGCGCCGGATCTGGACATCGAGCTCTACGAGGTCGGCGGCGTCTGGTTCTCGTTCCGTTCCGGCGGCTGGTATCGCGCCGATGCGTACGATGGCCCCTGGGGCGTCGTCGAACACCGTCACCTGCCCAAGGGACTCGCCAAGGTCAAACCGGGCCAGGTTCGGAAGTTCTATTTCGAGCGCGGGGGGAACGGCAAGCACAAAGACAAGGAACACGGGAAGGGCAGGAACAGGAACGACGATTAAGGCGGCGCCGGCCTGCTATAATCTCGGCATGCAATCCCGGATGCCGCTGGGTAATTTTCTGGTTGCCTACCTTCGCAAGATCGGCGTGCGCCACGTCTTCGGCATCCCCGGTGATCTCGTGATCCATCTTTTTATGACGTTCGGCCGGACCCGGGGGCTCGACGTGATTACCCTCTCGCACGAGCCCTCGGTGGGATTCGCGGCCGACGGCTACGCGCGGAGCACCGGCGGGCTCGGCGTGGTCTGCGTCACCTACGGCGCGGGGGGGTTCAACGTCATCAATCCGATTGCCGGGGCGTACGCCGAGCGCGTGCCGCTGCTTGTGCTCAGCGGCGGGCCCGGGGAGGACGAGTATCGCCTGGGGACGCTGATCCATCACCAGGCGAAGGCGATCGAATCCCAGGTTCGGATGTTCCGGGAGGTCACGTGCGCGGCGCGCGTCATCGCCGACCCCCGCACCGCGGCGGAGGAGATCGACGAGGTGGTCCGGGCCATCTGGCTCCATCGGCAGCCCGGCTACATCGAGATTCATCGCGACATGGTGACGCGGCCTATCGCCGTTCCGCGCCGGCTCATTGCGTGGGACGGCCGCCTGCCGCGCCCGAAGAGCGATCCCCGCAAGGTCGCCGAGGCGGCGGACGAGGCGGCGGCGTGGCTGAATCGTTCCAAGCGCCCCATGGTGCTCGTCGGGATCGAGCCCTACCGGTTCGGCGCCAAGAAGGACGTGGTGTCCCTGGTGGACCGTCTCGGTTGCGCGTGCGCGGCGTCGGTGCTGGCCAAGGGCGCGTTTCCCATGGAGCACCCGCAGTACCTGGGCGTCTACGCCGGGCCGTTCAGCCCGCCCGCGATCCGCCGCCGGGTCCGCGAGGCCGATCTGATCCTCAGCCTGGGCACGCTGTTGACCGACATCGAGCTGGGCCAGCAGTCGCCGGAGATCTCGCGCGAGAAGTCGATCTGGACGATTCACAACCGGGTGCGTATCCGGTTTCACAATTACAACGACGTGAGCGAACGCGACTTCATCCAGGCCTTGCTCAAGCGGCCGCTCACGCGCCGCGCGGAATCGGTCGACTACCACGACAACCTGCCGGGCCGCGTCGAAGACGACGGCCCGCCGGTGAAGATGGCCGCGCTGCTGAAGACGCTCAACGCGTTCCTCGTCGAGCATCCGCGCACGGCGGTGGTGGTGGACTCCGGCGATAGCCTGTTCGGCGGCATCGAGATCAAGGTGCCCTCCGCCGGCCTGTACATGGCGCAGGGTTTCTACGCGTCGATGGGGTACAGCGTCCCCGGCGCGCTGGGGGCCCAGCTTGGCACCGGGCTCCGCCCGCTCATCCTCTGCGGGGACGGTTCGTTTCAGATGACGGGAGTGGAGATCGCCCACGCGGTCCGGTTGGGCCTGAACCCGATCGTCGTCCTCTTGAACAACGGCGGGTGGGGGATCTTCCGGCCCATCACCCGGCAGAAGAAGCTGTTGGAGCTTCCTTCGTGGCCGTATGCGCGGTTCGCGCGCCTCTGGGGCGGGACGGGGATGCGGGTCTCCTCGGTCCCCGAGCTTCGCCATGCCCTGAAGGTCGCCGCGGGGGAGCGGCGGTTCGTGCTGATCGAGGCGATGATCGACCCGCAGGACCTGTCTCCGGTCAGCCGACGGTACATCGAAGCGGCCGCCAAGCGGGCCAAGATGGCGGCGTAAACACAGGGAGGGGTGGATGGAGATCTTGGCCTTGAGACGACGACTCATCAGCGCGCCGATCCTTCGTCTGTTCCGCCGGGCGATGCCCACGATGTCGCAGACCGAGCGGGAGGCGCTGGAAGCGGGCACGGTGTGGTGGGACGCCGATCTGTTCGGGGGCCGCCCCGACTGGTCGCGGCTGCTGGCGACGCCGGTCCCGACCCTGGCGGCCGAGGAGCAGGCCTTCCTCGACGGCCCGGTCGAGGACCTCTGCGCCATGCTCGACGATTGGCGGATTACCGAGGAACTCCACGATCTGCCCCCCGAGGTCTGGCGGTTCATGAAGGACAAGGGCTTCTTCGGGATGATCATCCCCAAACGCTACGGCGGTCTGGAGTTCTCCGCGCTCGCGCACTCGAGTGTGGTGATGAAGCTGGCGAGCCGCAGCATCACCGGCGCCGTGACCGTGATGGTCCCGAACTCCCTCGGTCCGGCCGAGCTGCTGCTGCACTACGGTACGGAGGAGCAGAAGAACTTCTACCTCCCGCGCCTGGCGCGGGGCGAGGAAGTGCCGTGTTTCGCCCTGACCGGTCCCGAGGCAGGCAGCGACGCGGCGTCGATGCCCGACACGGGTGTGATCTGCCGCGGCACGTTCAAGGGCCAATCGAACGTCCTCGGCATCCGGCTCAACTGGGACAAACGCTACATCACGCTCGGGCCGGTCGCGACCGTATTGGGGCTGGCGTTCAAGCTGTATGACCCCGACCATCTGCTGGGGGCCAAGGAGGAACTCGGCATCACGGTGGCGCTCATCCCCACCGACACGCCGGGGATCACCATCGGCCGCCGCCACATCGCGCTCGACATCCCGTTTCAGAACGGCCCGAACAGCGGGCGCGACGTGTTCATCCCGATGGACGGGATTATCGGCGGACCGGCGCGGGCCGGGCAGGGGTGGCGGATGCTCATGGAGAGCCTGGCGGCCGGCCGGTCCATCTCGCTGCCCGCGCTTAGCACCGGCGCGGGCAAGCTCGCGTGCCGCGCGACCGGCGCCTACGCGCGCATCCGGAAGCAATTCAAGACCCCCATCGGGCGTTTTGAGGGCGTCGAGGAGGCGCTGGCGCGGATCGCCGGCTCCACCTATCTGATGGATGCCGCGCGCGTGATGACCGCGGGGGCGGTCGACCAGGGCGAGAAGCCGTCGGTCATCTCGGCGATGATCAAGTACCACCTCACCGAGCTCATGCGCCGGGCGGTCAACGACGCGATGGACATCCACGGCGGTTCGGCGGTGGTGTTGGGACCCCGTAATTTCATGGCGCGCGTCTATCAGGCCATCCCCATCAGCATTACGGTCGAAGGCGCGAACATCATGACACGCAGCCTCATCATCTTCGGCCAGGGCGCGATCCGCTGCCACCCCTACGTCCTCAAGGAGCTGCGGGCCGCCGCCGATCCGGATCACGCCAAGGGGCTGCGCGAGTTCGACCGCGCGTTCTTCGGCCACCTCGGCCTGATCGTCCGCAACGCCGCGCGCGCACTGTGGCTGGGGCTGACCGGCGCGCGTTGGGCGTCGACGCCCATCCACGGACCGGGGCGGCGGTACGCCCAGCGCCTGTCGCGCATGAGCGCGGCCTTCGCCCTGACCGCCGACCTGGCGATGGCGGTCGTCGGGAGCGCGCTCAAGCGGAAGGAATCGCTGTCGGCCCGCTTGGGCGACGTGCTCAGCTATCTCTACCTCGCGTCCGCCGCGCTCAAGCGCTTCGAGGATCAGGGGAGACCGGCGGAGGATGCGCCGCTGTTGCAGTGGGCCTGCGAGGAGTCGTTGTCCACGATCCAGGACCGCCTGGACGAGGTCCTACGCAACTTCCCGAACCGCGCCGTCGCGGGATTGCTCCGGCTGCTGATCTTCCCCGCCGGCCGCCGCTTCAGAAGGCCCGACGATCGGCTGGGCCATCGCGTGGCGAGCCTGCTTCTGGAGCCGTCCGCCGCGAGGGACCGATTGACCGCGGGTATCCACGTGCCCAAGGACACCTCCCAGGCCGTCGGGCGCCTGGACGCGACCCTGGTGAAGATCGTCGCCGCGGAGGCCGCGGAGAACACGCTGCGGGCCGCGATCAAGG
>MHEO01000010.1:11500-11595 GCA_001803875.1 Nitrospirae bacterium RIFCSPHIGHO2_01_FULL_66_17
TGGCCCGCCCGATCCCCGTCCCCCCGCCCGTCACCAACGCCGTCCGATCGCGCAGCCGCATGAAGACCTCCGTATCGCCCGATGGAGAATGATCG
>MHEO01000010.1:11687-11829 GCA_001803875.1 Nitrospirae bacterium RIFCSPHIGHO2_01_FULL_66_17
GCGGAAGGTGGAGCCTGTTCAGGAGCGGCCAGATGCAAGGCGGAAGGAGGTCTTGCGCGCGGAGCGTACTGAGTCGTACGTGAGCACGCAAGGCCGACTGACAACGCCGCTCTAGCGTGACGGACGAATGCTGCTTCCCGAG
>MHEO01000011.1:0-2484 GCA_001803875.1 Nitrospirae bacterium RIFCSPHIGHO2_01_FULL_66_17
TCCTGAAGCGCCTCGTGGACGAGGGCGTGCCGTTGCGGCTCAAAGTGGTGTGCGACCGCACCCTGGACTGGGATGATGTGCCCATCGACTACGCCCCCTGGACCATTGAGACCGAGAGCGACCAGCTCGTCAGCTTCGATATCGGCATCATGCCGCTTGATGACGGCCCGTGGACGCGGGGAAAGTGCGGGTTCAAGCTCCTCCAATATATGGCGTCCGGGCTGCCGGCGGTGGCATCCCCGGTCGGAGTGAACCGCGCGATCATCGACGACGGCGTGAGCGGCTTTCTCGCGGACTCGGATGCGGCGTGGGGCGATGCCCTGTCCCGATTGGCCCGCGACGCCGGTTTACGGGCACGGGTCGGCGCCGCGGCGCGCCGGACCGTTGAGGAGCGGTACAGTCTGGCGCGTCTTTCGCCGCAACTCGTCGATGTCTTGCGCGAGCTGTGCGAGGAACAGCCGTCCGTCGGAGCGATGCGCGACGCGCGTTCCGACCGCGGCGGGCGCGAGCGTCGATCCCCGGCGACCGGGGATCGAACGCTGATCTACTTTCACCGGCTGCACTTTCCCTCCGAATCCGGCCAGACGATCCAGGTGTTGCGCGACTATCACGCGCTGGCGCGGGCGGGGGAAGCGGTCCACATCATGTACCGCGGGCGACAACCCCGGTCGGCCGACGCGGTGAACGAGCTCCTCGCGCCGTACGGTCTGGCGCCGATGCCGACGTTCATGCTCCATGCGGTTTCGGATGAAGGGCCGGGCGGGAAACGGCGTCTCAAGCGCCTGGCGACCGAGATCGTCCGGTCGCAGGGCGCCGGATGGACCGTGTTGGTGGTCCGCACCTTGGATCACGCCCTGGCCGCCTTGACGATCCGCCGCCGGCTGAAGGGAATCCGTCTCGCCGTCGTGATCGAGCTCCACGAAACGGCGCTGCCGCACATGGTGTACCAGGAGGAGCAGCGGGCGCTCCGTTCCGCCGTCAGCGTCGCGATCGAGCGGTACGTGTTCCGTCGGGTGGACGGGGTGATCTGCACGGTGGAACCGCAAGCGCGTCTCCTCGACGAACTCGTGCCGGGACACGCGCCGTCGGTGGTGCTGCCGAACGGGGTGGACTTGGACGCGTTCTCGTCGTGCCGGCCGGCCCACCGACCACGGGGCGGGGACGGCCTGTTCCATCTCCGGTATGCGGGGCAACTGACGGATTGGAAGAACCCGATGCTGATGCTCGATGCTCTCCGGCATCTTCCGCCGTCGGTGGTGGTCGACATCGCGGGGGGGAAGGTCTCGAGCGAGGGGGGCACGCGCGAGGCGCTCCAGGCGCGCGCCCTCGCCCTCGGCGTCGAGGACCGGGTCCGATACGTCGGGTGGTTGGCGCCGAACGAGGTTCCGCCGTTTCTCGCGGATGCCGATGGGCTCCTCCTCCCGTTAGGGGACAACGTGCGCTCGCGCTATTTTACGTGTCCGATGAAACTGTTCGAGTACGCCGCGAGCGGCGTCCCGATGATCGTGACGCGTCAACCGACGACCTCGAGCCTGATCGAGGACGGGGTGCAGGGCCTGATGGTCGAACCCAATTCCGCGGAAGACCTCGCGGCGGCCGTCCGGCGGCTGTGCGACGATCCGACCCTGGGCGGACGTCTCGCCGCACAGGCGCGGAAGTGGGTCGAGGCCTATGCGTTCCCCGAGCGGGCGCGCCGGTACCGCGAGTTTCTGACGACGGCCGTGGGTGTCGGGTGAGTTACGGCGACTATCCGAACCTCGACGCCGTCGAGCGCGTCCTGGTCGTCAAGCTGCGGCACCACGGGGACGTGCTCCTCACCTCCCCCGTGTTCCGAGTGCTTCGTCGCGCATTACCCGAGGCACGAATCGATGCCTACATCTATCGAGAGATGCTTCCGATGCTGGAGGGCCATCCGGATGTGGCAGGTTTTCAACTCTATGACGCGAGCAGAAAACTGGGGTCCGTCGGCCCCTTGGTCGCGCACGAGATGGATCTATTTCGCCGTATCCGCTCGGAAGGCTATGACCTGGTGATCAATCTTACCGAGGGTGATCGAGGCGCCTTGATCGCGTGGTTTTCCGGCGCCCGGTACCGGATCGGGTGGGATCCTGAAGGGGCAGGTCTGCCATTGAAACGGAAGCTCTACACGCATCTCGTCAAGCGGTGCCGGACGCCTCGCCACATGGTCGAGCAGAACCTGGACGCGTTGCGCCGCATCGGGATCTTCCCGGCCCAGGAGGAGCGGGATCTGCTCTTCATGGTCCCGGCCGATGCCGAGGCATCGGCACGCGAACGTCTCCGCGCCGCGGGCCTGACACCCGGCGCCTATATCCTGATCCACCCGACGTCGCGGTGGTTGTTCAAGAGCTGGCCGGCCGCGCGCGTCGCCGAACTGATCCGCAGCCTGGACGGACGGGGTTGGCCCGTCGTCCTCTCCTCCGGGCCCGACGAGCGCGAGGTGGCGATGGTGGACGACATCGTCAA
>MHEO01000011.1:2524-4772 GCA_001803875.1 Nitrospirae bacterium RIFCSPHIGHO2_01_FULL_66_17
ATCGCGGCGAGCCGCTGCCTGGTTTGCATGGATTCGGTGCCGATGCACATCGCGAGCGCGCTCACACATCCCGTCGTGGCGCTGTTCGGTCCCTCGTCGGAGCGGGCCTGGGGGCCGTGGCGAAACCCGCGCGGGCGGGTGGTCGCCCTGGACTACTCCTGTCGGCCGTGCGGCCTGGACGGCTGTGGCGGGAGCAAGGTGAGCGACTGCCTCCATTCGATCCCCGTCGAGACGGTGTTGGCGCAGGTGCTTGACCTCGCCGGCGCGCCCGCATGAGCCGGGTGCGCGCCGCGGCGCGGCTGGACACCGCGGCCTTTGTCGCACTCTGCGCCCTCCTGCTCGTGATGCCGAGCATTGAGGCGCCCAAGACGATCGCCCTGGTGTTCTTCGTCCTGCTCACCGTGGCGGGACGTCTCGCGGAGCGGCCGCTCGGGCTTTCAAAGCCCGACGCGATCGAGTGGAGCCTCCTCGCGCTGCTCGCGGCGTCGGCGGTCAGCACGGCGGTCAACTGGCCCATCGCGAACGGCCTCAAAGGCGTGGCGGACACCGCGATGTACACGGCGGGGTGTTGGTGCGTGTATCGGGGGCGCTGGTCCGATGGCCGCCGCTCGATCGTGGCCGCGATGGTGGCCGCGGGCGTGGCGGCCGGCCTGGTCCGCGGGGTCGTCGACGTCTACGTGAACCACAAGCCCTTTTTGGAATTCCATTCGGCGGGCATCGTCACGCAATCGTCGATCTATCTCGGCATTGCCCTGGTGATGGCGGGCGGGATTCTGGTCGCGCCGGGGGGAGCGGGGCGGCGACCGGGGCCGCTCGAACGAACCATTTGGGCCGTGGTCGTGGTGGTGATGCTGGCGGGCCTGGCGTTGATGGCCAGCCGGGGGGCGATTCTGGCGGTGGCGGTGACGTGGTTCCTGGTCCTGGCGCTGGTGCGGCGGATCAGGCCGGCGGTGGCGACGCTTGTCGGCATTGCCGTGATGGTGTTTGTCGTCCACGCCGCGCCCGACCGGTTCGCTCAATCGCGACTTGGCGCCAGGATCACCGGGTTTCTGACCACGTTCCGCCTCGATGACAACGACCAGCTCCGGGTGTCGATGTGGCGCATCGGGGTCGCCCGGTTGTCGCAGGGCGACGCGGTCGTCTTCGGCGTCGGGCCGAGAAATTTCTCGTCGATCGATATTCCCACGCTGGCGCTCGCCCCCCCGGTCGAGGTTCCCGGTCAGAAACTCAACCATGCGCACAACCTGTTCGTGAACAAGCTCGTGGAGGAAGGGGTCGTGGGGCTGGCCGCGTTCCTCTTGTTCCTGGGGATGGCGGCGTGGCGGCTGGCGCGGGACCGGCGGCGAAGCCGGGCGGTGGACTGGACGTGGTTTGCCGCGCTCGGGGCGATCCTCGTGCCCTCCATCGCGGGATCGTTCAATACGCCGTGGTATCAGGAGCACGCGCTGTTGGCGATGCTGCTCATCGGCCTCTATCTCTCGCCGCGAGTGAACCGCGATGCGTCGTACACCGGCCGGCTCAACGGCACGCCCGTTGGTCACGCCCGCGCGGGATCGACCGATACATACGAGGTCAGCGTGCCGTGAGTCGCCGGACCATCCTCCATACCGAAGCGTCCAATGGGTGGGGAGGACAAGAGATCCGAATCCTCCTTGAGATGGATGGGATGCGGAAGCGGGGGCACCGTGTCTTGCTGGCCACGCCGCGCGACGGCCGCATCTTTGACGAGGCAGTACAACGCGGCATCCCAGTCGAGGCCGTTGCGATGCGGCGCTCGCGATGGGTCGGCGCGTGCCTCGCGATTCGCCGACTCATCCGGCGCGAAGGGGTGACGGTCATCAACACCCACAGCTCGGCCGACAGTTGGATCGGGGCCATCGCGAGGTACACCTCGGGGTCGCGGCCGCTGCTGGTGCGCACCCGGCACCTCTCGACGCCCATTTCGGGGCGGTTCACCAGTCGGTTGCTGTACGACCGCCTGCCGGACGGGATCGTGACGACCGGCGACGCGATCCGATCGGAACTGGTGAACCGCCACGGGTTCCGCGGCGACCGGATCGTGTCGATCCCCACGGGTGTCGATGTGTCGCGGTTTGACCCCCAACGCGTCGATGCCGGTCTCCGGGCGGAGTGGTCGATTTCCCCGGCAAGCGTGGTGATCGGCACGGTCGGCGTCCTGCGGTCGTGGAAGGGGCACGCGGTCTTGCTGGAGGCGGCGGCCCGGGTCATTCGCAAACGGCCCGACGCG
>MHEO01000011.1:4802-4981 GCA_001803875.1 Nitrospirae bacterium RIFCSPHIGHO2_01_FULL_66_17
CGATCGGTGTTGGAGCGTCGGATCAACGAGCTCCAGATTGCCGACCGCGTGCGGATGGCGGGGCATCGCGCCGACGTCGAGCGCGCCTTCGCGGCGCTCGACCTGGTCGTCCTGCCATCGACGGGTCACGAGGGGGTCCCGCAAGCCATCCTGCAGGCGCTTGCCATGGAGAAACCGGT
>MHEO01000012.1:0-2280 GCA_001803875.1 Nitrospirae bacterium RIFCSPHIGHO2_01_FULL_66_17
GCGCACCGTCCTCGAATCGACGTGCACCGCGTAGAGCCGCCAGTTCTCATCCCCGCCGACGTCCTGGAGGTACAGGATATGCCGGCCGTCGGCGGCCCAGAGATAGAACCGGATGCCGCGGTCGCGGTCGTCGGTGATGGGCCGCGCGTTGTCCCGGTCGAGATCGCCCACCCACACGTTCAACACGTTGTTCACCGGTGCAAGGTACGCCAGCCGCGTGCCGTCGGGCGAGACCTGGGGGCCGGTCTTCGAGGGATTGCCGAAGAGCACGGCGCGGGGGATCAACGGGGGTTGTACGGCGATCATCGTCGCATCATGTGCCCTCCCCCCTTGCGGGGGAGGGGAGGGTGGGGGGAAGATGGATCAGCGCCATGGCCACCGCTTGCGCGGCGTACTCCGTCCGCGTCAACCGCCCGCTGGTCAGGATCCCGATCGCGCCTTCGGCGGCGCCGAGCCGGTGGTTGTCGCTCAGGCCCGCCTTCACGAACGCCTGTGTGACGTCGAGCCCCTCGTCGAGCACCAGACGCACGACGTCAAGCGGGTACTCGAACGCCGATGCCAGGCCGAGGTGGTCGCGCCGCCCGTCGAAGATCGCGCACGCGCAGACGTTCATGTAGCCGCTCTGCGTGGAGGGGACGCGCATCAGGCCGTCCTCCAAGCCGACGCTCAGGTCGCCTCCCTCGAAGGCGTGGCGCGCGCGGGCGATCGCGCCGCGGATCGTGTCATCGAGTGACGTCGGTTGCTCGGGGACGCCGGACGGCACGTCGCGCCCGATCACCTCGAACGCCGGGAAGCGCCCCCACTCGTCGACGGCACGCCGAACCGCCTGAAGCTTGATCGGGTTGGTCGACCCGACGTGGATACGGTATCGGCCCGTGGTCACGGGGGTTCTCCTCGCGCAAGAATTAAGGCCGCAGTATGCCACAAACCGGGGCCGAACGTCGCGTCCGACGGCATCCGAGAAAAGGCTTGGAAGCGGTCCCGACTTTCGGTAGACTGCCCGCGTGGTGAGACGACCGCCGTTTCGGTTCCCGTTGCCGATCACGTCGCAGACGATCGTGGGCGCGCTCCTCTTCGCGATGACCGGCGCGCTGATCGGGTTTTACCTGCGAAGCTGGCCGGTCGTGTGGGGTGGGTCGCTCTTCGGGGTCCTGCTTGGGGCGGGGGTCGGCGCGCTGGGTGCGCACCGCTTCTTCGTGAGCGTCGCGATCGGCACCGTGGTCGGGGGCCTCGTCGGCTGGCGCGCCGGAGGGGTTGACGTGGTGCCGCTCATGGCGGGCACCGGCAGCGCGGTCGGGGGCTTCGTCGGGATCACGATCGAGATGCTCCGCGGCTCGCACCGCCACGAGCGCGAGAAGCGCGCCCCATGACACCCACGTCCGGGCGGATCGCGCGGCTGATGGGGCGTCTCTTCTTCGTGGGCGGGTTTCTGCTCGCCGTCTACGGTCTCTCCGAACACGACCGGTTTCTGGTCAATGCGAGCCTCGGCCTCATCGTCACGGGCATCGCCGCCACGGGATTTGCGCTCTACCGGCACGTCAAGGACGGGCGGTCGGAGTCGTCCTCGCGAGACTGACTCGGGCGGCCTGACGTCCGTCAGCCGCAACACGCCGCCGACGCGTCCGCTCGACGTTTGGCGGCAAAGAACCGTTTCAGGTTATCGGGCACGTCGGTTTGCGGACCGACGGTCTCGACGGGACCGCTGCCCGGATTCGAGACGGCCTGTCGGATGGCGTCAACGATCAGATCCTTCGGCGGCGCGTCGTATTCCTGCCCCTGGTAGGTCCACACGCGGCATGCCACGCCTTCCGTTTCGCAACCGCAACTGCAGGACGCGCACGCGGTCTCGTGGATGTCGGGTGCGATGTCGCGCCCGTCGATCCGGATCGTCGGCGAACTGACGAATCCGAGGGTGCGCGCCTGTTCTTCGGTTCGGACATGAATCTTCCGGACGTCCACCTCGATCCCGGTCTCGCCCAGCTCGCGCGCCACCTCGGCGAGCGCCTCCTCCAACCCGGCGTCGGTCTGTTGGCAGCGGGTGCAGCGCGAACGGTCCAGGTACAAAAACTCGATCGTGATCCGCCGAGTCGGCCCGGCGTGCGTGGTGATCCTCATCGCATCCTCCTTTGAGAAGTGCATCAGCGGTTTGGCGAATGCGGCCCGGACCGCCTCGGTGTCAGCGCGTCGGCCGGTCGATCCGTCCTTCATCCAAGTCGATCACGTCGAACACGCTCATCCCGCCGACGTCGAATCGCGCCGCAACGGTGGGATAGTTCTGCG
>MHEO01000012.1:2316-3726 GCA_001803875.1 Nitrospirae bacterium RIFCSPHIGHO2_01_FULL_66_17
CGGCCCACGCCGTCTTCTCCGCGTCGGTGCGGGGCGTGCCATGGCGTTCCACCCATGAGAGGACGGCCGCGTCGTCGTGCGAAGACAGGATCGCGGCGCGCAACTTCCCGGCATCCAATCCGGTGAACGCGAGGAATCGCCCATCGAGCGCCGGTTCCGGAGCGAGCAACTGGGGATGGTATTCCGTCGGCAGCGTGCCCCGCGCGTGCAACCGAACCTTGTCGATCAGGCGCGGGAGGATCACGTAGCCGCCGAGGGTCTCGCGCGGCGAGCGCAAGAGCGATGTCACCGACCCTCGCACCGGTGGACGGCCCGAATGCGGTGGAAATCCCATCCCGTCGTTTGGTAGTGTACCGCCATGAAGCGCTGTCCTTACTGCGCCGAGGAGATCCAGGACGAGGCGATCAAGTGCCGCTTCTGCGGGTCGTTCCTGAACCGGCGGATCTGGAGGACCGCCCGATTATATCGGTCGGTGCGGGAGCGCAAGCTCGCCGGCATTTGCGGCGGGATGGCGGAGTATCTCGGAATCGATCCCGCCCTCGTGCGCGTCATCTGGATTCTCGCCGCGCTCTTTTCGTTCGGCATCGTGATCCTACTCTACCTGATCCTCATCTTCGTGATTCCCTCAGAAGACCAGTTGCCTCTCGGTTCGGGTCAGGACGTCTAATCGGGTTCCGTCGCGGGTGTTTGCATCTGTTTAATTTTGAGGAGGGCTTTGAGGTCCTCCTCGTCTTTCGGTCTTCCTGCCGCCTTTTTCATCCGAATCAGGTCGTCCAACGACGGGAAGGAAACCGGCACGCCGTTGATCGCACCGGAAACTCGATTCGCCCATACCTGATCGAACGTCACTCCTTTGACGAAGGGATGGATATCGGTTTCGAGGCTGTATTCACGAATAAGAACCTTTTTGGTCAGCAAATCCTGAAGCGTGATATCCCGAGTGTCGTACCCGAAGGCGGTGAGCGCGTCGAGGGTCTGCCGGGCGTTCTCAGGCGATGCGCGAATAAACAGATCGATATCCAGCGTGGCCCGCGCGTAGCCGTGCATCGGAAACGCCGTCGCGCCGATGACGACGTAGTCCACCCTACGTTCGTTTAATAATTTCAAAAGGTTTTCTTTGTCCATGCCGGTCGAGTTGCGCGATCAGGGAACGGGACGCCTCTTCCATCATGCGGTAGCGTTGTTCAACCGTGAGGGAGAGGAGGAAGCGCAGCTCGAATTCGAGTTCCTGTTCCTCGTCGTCGTGGTCAAGCTTCAGAATGGGCACGTCCGACTCCGCAGAGGGAAGCGGGGTCATTATACCGAATCTGGGAAGACGATGAAAGGGCCGCAAGCGTCTATAACAGCGGCTGTTGCGCGGGGGGCTCGATCGGCACGCCCACCGTCTCCTCGATGCTTGCGAGCTTTTCG
>MHEO01000012.1:3743-4660 GCA_001803875.1 Nitrospirae bacterium RIFCSPHIGHO2_01_FULL_66_17
CTTGGCGGCGTCCTCGTACTTGCCGCGCGTGTTCCCCAGGTGTTTGCCCAGCACGTCGAAGTCATCCCGAAAGCGCTGAAAGTCGCCCTCCAGGCGCTTTAAGTGCTGGATAATCTCGTGCGCGCTCTTCTCGATCCGCAAGCCCTTGAGCCCCAAGACGATCGCCTGGAGGTAGGCGTAGAAGCTGTTGGGCGAGACCGGAATCACGCGCTGGGCGAGCGCATACGCGCACAAGCCCTTCTCCTCGCCGAATGCGTCGTCCTTTAAGATGACCTCGTAGTACACGTTCTCCGCCGGGATGTACATCAGGGCAAAGTCGAACGTCCCCTCGTCGGGCAGGATGTACTTGGTCGCGATCGCGTCGATGTGCTTTTTCACGTCGGTGGCGAATTTTTTCCTGGCGGCCTTGCGTTCTTCCTCGGTCTCGCCGGCGATCACCCGCTTGAAGTTCTCCAGCGGGAACTTACTGTCCACCGGCACGAGGCCTTGCCCCAGGCGGATCACCGCGTCCACCGCCTCGCCGCTCCTGAACTTGTGCTGCAGCGTGAAGTGCGTGGGCGGGAGGATCTGGGTCAGGAGGTCGCCGAGAAACAATTCGCCCAGCACGCCCCGGAGCTTCGGCGCGCGCAGGATTTCCTGGAGGCTCGCGATGTCCTTGCCCACGTCGAACACGCGCTCGGTGGCCTTGGTCAACTCCCCGAGGTTCTGCCGGACCTCGCCCACCACGCGCGCGGCGTTGTCGAGCCGCGTGCCCATCTGGCCGGTGGCCTCCTGGACCTGCTTGCCAATCGTCGCGAGCTGTTGATTGACCTGTGTCGAAATCAGGCCGAGCTGGCTATTGACCTGCGTGGTGATCGTGCCGAGCTGGCCGTTGACCTCCTGCGTGACCTGGCCGAGGCGGTCGTGCAACAGCCTGG
>MHEO01000012.1:4669-6800 GCA_001803875.1 Nitrospirae bacterium RIFCSPHIGHO2_01_FULL_66_17
CCGATTCGCCGACCTGGCGGGAGAGAGCTTCGAGCTGCTGCTGGAGCAGAGCGGCGGCCGGATCGGGGCGACGGCGGAGCAGGGCAACGCCCGCAATGACGACCAGGGCGAGCACCAGCGCAACGATCAACCAGACGGTGTCCATGGGGTTCGGATCGTAACATACAGGCGGCCAAAAACGAAATATCCGCGCCTTGACTTAGCCCCGGGCGTTCCCTAGAATAACTCGTTCCTTACACATCGGGTTCTTTAGCGAATCATGACTCAGATACCGGAATTGACCGTCCTCGGCGGCGGGTTGGCGGGGTGCGAGGCGGCCTGGCAGGCGGCGGAGCGCGGCGTGCAGGTCGCGCTGTACGAGATGCGTCCTCAGCGGCCCACCGCGGCGCACAAGACCGACCAGCTCGCCGAACTTGTGTGCTCGAACTCGCTCGGCTCGTCCGAGATCACCAACGCGGCGGGGATCCTCAAGGAGGAGATGCGGCGGCTGGGGTCGCTCGTCGTGCGCGTGGCGGATACCTGTACGGTGCCGGCCGGCGCGGCGCTTGCGGTCGATCGCGCGGAGTTCGCCGCGCGCATCACGAAGGAAATCTCGACCCACCCGAACATCACGGTGATTCGCGAAGAGGTGACGACGATCCCCGAGCAGGGTCCCGTCATCATCGCCACCGGGCCGCTCACGTCGGACGCCCTGGCCGAGTCGCTCAAGACGCTGACCCGTGCCGAGCGGCTGTACTTCTTCGATGCGATCTCGCCGATCGTGGACGGCGAGACGATCGACCGCTCGATCGCGTTCGGCGCGTCGCGCTACAACAAGGGCGGGGCGGATTACCTGAATTGTCCGATGTCGCGGGCGGAGTACGACGCGTTCTACGACGCGCTGATCGCCGCGGAAAAAGTGCCGGTGCGCGAGTTCGAGAAGACGCCGTACTTCGAGGGGTGCATGCCGATCGAGGTGCAGGCCGATCGCGGGCGGCAGACCCTGCTCTTTGGGCCGATGAAGCCGGTGGGCCTGGTCGATCCGCGGACGGGGGCGCGGCCGCACGCCGTGGTGCAACTGCGGGCCGAAGACGTCCACGGGCAGGCCTACAACATGGTGGGGTTTCAGACCAAGCTCAAGTGGCCGGAGCAGAAGCGCGTCTTTCGGATGATCCCCGGCCTGGAGCGCGCGGAGTTCCTCCGGCTGGGCAGCCTGCACCGCAACACCTTCATCAACGCCCCGCTCTTGGTGCGCGAGACGCTGCAGTTCCGGCAGGAGTCGCGGATCTTCTTCGCGGGCCAGATCGTCGGGGTGGAGGGCTACACCGAGTCGGCAGGCATGGGATTGCTGGCAGGGATGAACGCGGCGCGGCTGATTCAGCACCAGCCCCTGCTCATCCCGCCGCCCACGACCACGCTGGGGACGTTGATCACCTACCTCACGAAGAGCGACCCGCGGACGTTTCAGCCGATGAACGTCAACCTGGGCTTGTTTCCCCCTCTCCCCACGCGCATCGTGCAGCGCGAGGTGCGGCGGCAGAAGATCGTCGACCGGGCCCTCAACGACCTCGACCGGTGGAAGACCCAATCGGTCTCGTCCTAAACGTCCTCTCGGTCGAACGGGGGGTGTCCCCGGAGACCGTGCGGGCGTACCGATCGGACCTGCGGCAATTCGCCGCGTTCCTCCACGACCCGCGGCGCGCCTTCGACCTGTCAGCGCCCCTGGGCGCCGGCCCGCTTGCGCCGGCGCCGGTCCTCCTTGCGGCCGGCCACCTGGAGATCCGCG
Source organism: Nitrospirae bacterium RIFCSPHIGHO2_01_FULL_66_17 (assembly GCA_001803875.1). Taxonomy (GTDB): domain Bacteria; phylum Nitrospirota; class Nitrospiria; order 2-01-FULL-66-17; family 2-01-FULL-66-17; genus 2-01-FULL-66-17. The sequence continues at coordinate 6,435 of MHEO01000012.1, forward strand.
GGTTTCTCGCGTGTCTCAAGCAGCACGGCGAGAAAAAGTCGACCATCGCGCGCAAGCTCGCGGCCGTGAGGACGTTCTATCGGCATCTCTGGCGCGACGGGTTCATCGCGGCCAACCCCGGGCTCGCGGTCGCGACGCCCAAGCAGGACAAGCCCCTGCCGCGGTCGCTCTCGGTCGACGCGGCGACGGCGCTGGTGGAGTCGCCGCGGGGGGACGACGCGCGGGCGCTGCGCGATCGCGCCGTGCTCGAAGCGTTCTACTCCACCGGCGCGCGACTTTCGGAACTCGCCGGCCTGAACGCGGGCGACGTGGAGTGGGACGCCGGGGTGGTGCGACTGATGGGCAAGGGGCGGAAGGAGCGGATCG
>MHEO01000012.1:6943-9126 GCA_001803875.1 Nitrospirae bacterium RIFCSPHIGHO2_01_FULL_66_17
ACAGCTTCGCGACGCACCTGCTCGAGGGCGGGGCCGACCTGCGGGCGATCCAGGAGATGCTGGGCCACGCGTCGCTCGCGACGACGCAGCGGTACACGCACCTGACCGTCGATCACCTCCTGAAGGTGTACGACGACGCCCACCCGAGGGCGAAGACGGTCAAGGCGGGGCGAGGCACATGACGCCCCTCATCCGCTCGACCACCGTGTTGTCCGTCCGCCTGGGCCGCGAGGTTGCGATGGGGTGCGACGGCCAGGTGACGATGGGCACGACCGTGATGAAGTCCAACGCGCGCAAGCTGCGGCGAATGTCGAACGAGCGCGTGCTCGCGGGGTTCGCGGGGTCCACCGCCGACGCGCTGGCGCTGTTCGACAAGTTCGAGGCCAAGCTCTCCGAGTACCGCGGCAACTTGAGCCGCGCGGCGGTGGAGCTGGCCAAGGATTGGCGGACCGACCGCGTCCTGCGGCGGCTGGAGGCGCTGCTCGCGGTGGCCGATCAGACGAGCTCGCTCCTGATCTCGGGGACCGGCGACGTGATCGAGCCCGAGGACGGCATCCTCGCGATCGGCTCGGGCGGGCCGTACGCGCTTGCGGCCGCCCGCGCGCTCGTGGGCCAGCCGGGGCTGGACGCCGAAACGATCGTCCGGCGCGCGATGGTCATCGCAGCGGGGATCGACATTTACACCAACGACACGATCCTGATTGAATCGCTCAAATTGTAGGGGTGGGTTTCAAACCCGCCCCTACTGAATGACAGGGTGCCATGACCGACTCAGCGCGTGACTCCAATCCCCCGGCCCTGGACGACCTGGCCCCGCGGCAGATCGTCGAGGCGCTGGACCGCTACGTCGTCGGGCAGCACGGGGCCAAGCGGATGGTGGCCATCGCGCTCCGCAACCGCTGGCGCCGGCGGCGCCTCGCGCCCGACCTCCGCGACGAGGTGCTCCCCAAGAACATCATCATGATGGGGCCCACCGGCGTCGGCAAGACCGAAATCTCGCGCCGCCTGGCGAAGCTCGCGCGGGCGCCGTTCCTCAAGGTCGAAGCCTCGAAATTCACCGAGGTGGGCTACGTGGGGCGCGACGTGGAGTCGATCATCCGGGACCTGCTCGAGCTCGCGATCACGATGGTGAAGGCCGAATCCGCCGAGCGCGTCCGGGATCGCGCGGCCAGGCAGGCCGAGGAGCGGCTGCTCGACCTGCTGCTGCCTCCGCCGGCGCTGCGGACGCCGACGGGGATCTACGACCCGTCGCGGGATCAGACCACGGCGGGATCGTTCTCCGATTCGTACGAGCAGACCCGCGACAAGCTGCGCCAGCAATTGAAGGCCGGCCGGCTCGATGAGCGGACCGTCGAGGTCGAGGTCAAGGAGAAGCCGCCGGCGCTGCCGGTGGGGGTCATCTCCAACGTCGGCATGGAGGAGATGGAGGGCAGCCTCCGCGAGATGTTCGGCAACCTGTTTCCCGCGAAGAAGAAGCCGCGCAAAATGAGCGTGGCCGAGGCCCGGCAGGTCCTGGAGCAGGAGGAGGCGCAGAAGCTCATCGACATGGACGAGGTGGTCCGCGAGGCCACGCGCCGCGCCGAGCAGGACGGCATCGTCTTTCTGGACGAGATCGACAAGATCGCGGGGCGCGAGCGGGGGTTCGGGCCCGACGTGTCGCGCGAGGGGGTGCAGCGCGACCTGTTGCCGATCGTCGAGGGCTCGACCGTGAACACCAAGCACGGCCCGGTGAAGACCGACCACATCCTGTTCATCGCGGCGGGGGCGTTCCACATCAGCAAACCCTCCGACCTGATTCCCGAGTTGCAGGGGCGGTTCCCGCTGCGCGTGGAGCTCGAACCGTTGACCAAGGAGGACTTCGTCCGGATCCTGACCGAGCCGAAAAACGCGTTGATCCGCCAGTACGTCGCGATGCTCGCGACCGAGGGCGTGGACCTCGCGTTCACGCCCGACGCGATCGAGGAGGTCGCGGCGATCGCGGTGATGGCGAACGACCGGACCGAGAACATCGGCGCCCGCAGGCTCTTCACCGTGATGGAGCGGCTCCTGGACGCCGTGTCGTTCGAGGCGCCCGAGTTGAAGGAGAAGAAGGTGGTCATCGACGCCGCCTACGTGAAACAGCACCTGGCCGACGTGATCAAAGACGAGGATCTCAGCAGGTACATCTTGTGACGGCATGAATA
>MHEO01000013.1:0-11688 GCA_001803875.1 Nitrospirae bacterium RIFCSPHIGHO2_01_FULL_66_17
CACTCCACCACCCCGGTCATCAAAGACCCCGATTGATCCCGGGCTTTATACCGATACGCGGTCATTGCCGCCCCCGGATATGCAAGGGTTGTGCGATTCGCTTCAAGGGTTCCTGCCGATCAACCGTCTGTTTTATCGAGACTTTTCCCACGCCGCTGCTCGATTCGTTCGACCGTGGGGGCGATGTGGGGCCCGCGATTCGCAGTCCCGCCGATTTTTTGTCACTCACCATCGACATCTTGCGTGACACGGTACACCTCTTCCAGGCTCGTCACGCCGGCGGCGGCTTTGGCCAATCCCGCCAGGCGGAGCGGCACGAATCCGGTCTGCATCGCGGCCGCTGTGATCTGCGGCGCGGGCGCTCGGTTGACGATCAGTCCGCGGAGCACGTCGTTCATCGTGAGGAGTTCGAAGATCCCGATCCGTCCGCTGTACCCCGTCTGTCGGCACGCCGAGCAGCCGGCGCCCATCATCAGCGTGACGGCCTTCGCCTCGAGCGGCACGCCTTCGAAGGCCTTCTCGAAACCGGCGGGGGGATGCGGCTTACGGCATGACGGACACACTTTGCGGATGAGGCGTTGCCCGACGACGCCCAGCAGCGCCGGCGCGATCAGGAAGGGCTCGACCCCGATGTCGATCAGCCGCGCGATGGCGCCCGGCGCGTCGTTGGTGTGGAGCGTGGAGAGGACGAGGTGGCCGGTCAACGCCGCCTGAATCGCCAGCATCGCGGTCTCGCGGTCGCGGATCTCCCCCACCATGATCACGTCGGGGTCCTGCCTGAGGATCGACCGCAGGCCGTTGGCGAACGTGACCCCCGCCTTCACGTTCACCTGGACCTGTGAAATGAGCTTCATCTGATACTCGACGGGATCCTCGATCGTGACGATGTTGCGCACCACGGTGTTGATGGTGTTCAGCGCCGCGCACAGCGTGGTGGTCTTGCCGCTGCCCGTCGGCCCCGTGACCAGAAAGAGGCCATACGGCCGCGTGATCAGGCGCTCCACCTCGTTATACGCCGAGGGCGCGAAGCCCAGCTCCGAGAGCTTGATCACGCTTTGGCGCTTGTCGAGAATCCTGAGCACGACCTTCTCACCGTAGATCGTCGGGAGGGTGGCGACACGGAGATCGATCTCCCGCTCGCCGACCTTCATCTGAATCCGGCCGTCTTGCGACACGCGCTTCTCGGAGATATCCAGGTCGGCCATGATCTTGACGCGGGACAGGACGCCGCCGTGCAGGCCCTTGGGCGCGGTCGTGATCTCCCGGAGCAGGCCGTCGACCCGGTAACGCACGCGCAGCAGGTCGACATCGGGCTCGATGTGGATGTCGCTCGCGCCTTCGTGCACGGCTTGCGTGATGATCGTGGTGACGAATTTCACGACCGGGGTTTCTTCGGCAAGCCGCTCCATCTGCGCCGCCGACGCCTCGTCTTCCTCGAACGGTTCGAGGCGTTTGACCGCCTCCTCGATCGTCGAGCTCATCCCGTACTGGCGTTCGATCGCGCGCATCACGTCCTGCTCGGTGCTGACCACGGGCTGGATCTGCAGGCCGGTCGCGCGCGCGATGTCGTCCAGGGCCACGACGTTGAGGGGATCGACCATGGCCAGCGTGAGCGTGCCGCCCTTCTTATGCAAGGGGATCGCCTGATGGCGGCGGGCGAGGAGCTCGGGCACCAGCTTGATCACGTCGGAATCGATGATGACGGTCGACAGGACCTGGTGGGGAATCCCGGTCTGGCGTCCCAGGGCCTGGATGATGCCTTCCTCGGTGACGAATCCGAGGCTCTTTAAAACCGCGCCGATGCGGCCGCCGTGGCGGCGTTGCTCCGCGAGCGCTTGTTCGAGCTGTTCGGAAGTCAGGAGTCCCTCGGCGATCAGCATCTCGCCGAGCATTTTGCGCTTCTGCTGCGAGAGGGCCATCGGATCTAGACGGCGCTGCGGCGTCCAACGGAGGCTGGCATGAGCGAAACTATAGCAGAGGCTTGAAAAGCCGCAAGAAAAGACCCCGGCGCCTCTCGACGGGAAGGTCGCGCCCTAGAAGTGTGTCCGAGTACTGAGGTGGAGGAGCCCGTTCAGGAGCGGCCAGATGCAAGGCGGAGGGAGGTCTTGCGCGCGGAGCGTACTGTATCGTACGTGAGCACGCAAGACCGACCGACAACGCAGCTCTAGCGTGACGGACGAATGCTGCTTCCCGAGATGGCCTTTCATGGACGGGCTCCTAGGAGCCGCTGAGTGCGACCGTCAGTTCGATCTGCGTCCGGGGTTCGATGAGGATTATATAGGAGGGCGTGACGTCTTTGAGAACGATCCCACCGACCAGCGATTCACCGCGACCGATCTGGAAGAGATCCGTCCCGCGCGCGATGAACGCCACGTCCCGCCCGCCGCGGCTCAAATAGACCAGATACCGATACTGGGCCAGTTCGGCCCTCGCGCGTTGGGCGGCAAGCTCTTCAGGTGTCGGCGGAGGCGGGGGCGGCGGGGGTACGGGTGGAGGCGGCGGGGGCGGGGGCGGAGGGGGTGGCGGCAGATAGACCTCGATCGGCGCGAAAATGTTGCGAGGCGCCTCGACGGACGCGCGGGGGGGATTGAGGAGATCGACTCGCACGCGCAGCCGGGCATCCGCCGTCCGCGCGGTCGCCGGCGAGGCCGTCGCCCCTTTGACGTATGTGAGCGGCGCGGTCCGGGGCGGCTCGTGCGTGGCGAGCCGATAGGCGATCAGGCCCAGCCACGCGGCCGCCAGCACCACCAGCACCGTGGTCTTGCGATCCCTCACTCCACCCTCAGGTACGCGGCAACCTTGAGCTGAACCTCCAGTTGCGCCCCCTCTTTGTGAGACCGCGTCAGCGTGACGGCCTCGATCGTCAAAAAGGGACTGCTCCGCTCCAGATCGTCCAAGAATCGGCGGATGTCGCCGTACGGCCCCGCGATCGCAAACGTCAGCCCGACCTTCTGGAACTCCTCGGACTCGAAGCGTTCCGCCTGATAGTTGACGGCCGGAATGCTCAGACCCCGCCTCTTGGCCAAGCCGGCCAAGGTCGTGACGAGCTTCGGCAGGTCCCGCCGCGAGGTCGCCCGCTCCGTCACGGTCGTCGCATCGAGATAGGCGCGCTGATAGGTCTTATAGCGGTCGATGAGATCCCGCTCGGTCCGCCACTGCGCCTCGGCCGCGCCGAGCGTGGCGCGAATCGGCCGGAGCACCCCCGCGTAGACCGCCGCGCTGAACACCACGGCCAGCGAGGCGGCCACCGCCGCCACGCCGTACCGCCGAACGATGGCGGGAGTCGTCCTCATCCCGCGCGCCGGTACGAACATTGGATGCTGAATTCCACCCGCTCGTGCTCCGCGGTCCTCTGCCGTTGGAGGAAGACGTCGGTGAACCGACCGCTCTGCTCCAGCGCGATCATGAGTTTGGCAAGGTCCTGCAGCGTCAGCGCCGTGCCGTCGAGCGCGACGCCCCCGCTTTTCAATTCCGGGCGAATACTGCCGATCGAGATGTTCCGCGGAACCGCCGCCTCAAGATCGTTGAGCAAGGTCGTCCACGAAAAGGCCTTTTGTTCGAGAATCTGGTTGACGCCCGCGACCCGTTTGCCGAGATCCGCCACGGCGCCGGGGGCGTCGGGGGAGAAACCGAGCCGCTGCAACTCGTCGCGAAGCCTCGCGGACTGTTGCCGCACGCGGTCGACGTTGCCCTGCATCGCCGCCGCCTCGCGGCGATCGTCGGCCGCCCACCAGACGGTGACCCCCGCCAGAACCAGCGCCGCGACGGCGACGGCATACAGCGCGGCATTGATGAGGCGGGCGCGCTCGTAGGCACCGGACGCGAAGTTGGTGCAAAATGGTTCCGGTCCCTTGCTGATGACGACGGCCATGGCGCTACCGTTCCAGCGCGGCGCCCAGGGCCGCCGACGCGCCGGCGAACTCGCGGCGGGAGAGCGCATCGGCGCCCTCCAAGGTGACGTCCCCCGATCCCAACAGGCCGGCCGTCAGGTGAAAGCGGGCCGCCAATTGATCCGACAAGTCGTCCGCCGTCTCCGTCGCCGACACCACGAAGAGGTGCGTGACACGCGACAGGTCCTTTTCCTTGCCGTAGGCGTTGAGCGACAGCTCGACTTCGTCCAGGATGCGGGATGCCGCCTCCGGCCCGGCGAACGGCCGCCGGGTGCCTTTGATCCGAAGGTAGGCCGGCGTGCCGCCATCGGCGATCATCAGCGTGAGAGCCGCGCCGGTGATCGTCAAAAAGATGAAGTGATGGTCGGGCTCGGTCAGGCGCGCCATGTGGCTCCGATACAGATTGAAGCGGTGGAACGAGGCCAGATCGATGACGCGCGGCTCAAGCCCCTCCTGGATGAGGACGGCCTCGTACTGAGACAGAACGGCTTCCTCGATCGCCGACGCCACGATGCGGTGGCCCGGCTCGCCGTCCGGCCGTCGGAACCGCTGGTGGACGAATCGCGCCGACGGCAGGTCGACCGAAAACGTTTTTTCGAGGTGCCACCGGACCAGCCGGGCCACATCGATGGCCTGCGGCGGAAGACTCGCCACGTCGAAGAGCGCGACGCGGGCGAGGGCGTCGGGCAATGCCACCCCAACCGGGCCGACGCGGCGCCCCTGCGTCAGGGCGCGGACGGCCCGGCCGAACTCGGCCGGATCGGCGATGTTCGGCTCGATCGGCGACACGGTGACCAGGCCCGGCGGCAACGGCTGGGTTCGAACGTCCGTCACGATCCGTCGCCGCCCCCAACCGCGGATCCTGACGAGCGTCAAACCGTCGGGGGCGATCTCCAGGCCGACCCGCGTCCGTGGTCCCCATCGCATGGCCGCCGCGCTCACTCGATGAAGGTGACGCGGTTGATCTCACGCAGCGTCGTCTCGCCCCGGACCACCTTCTCCACGCCGGCCTGCCGCAGCGTGGTGAGGCCCTCCTTGATGGCCGCCTTGCGGATCTCCGACGACGGCCGCCGGTCCAGGATCATCTCGCGAATGGTGTCGGACAGATCGAGAAATTCCGTGATGGCATTGCGCCCCTTGAACCCCGTGCCGTGGCACTCGGGACACCCGCGCCCCTGAGAGAGGGGCGTGTCCCGGTACTGGTCGTAGCTCAGGCCTGACGCTTCGCACATCTCGCGCGTCAACGTCACCGTCTCCCGGCACGCCGCGCAGATCGCCCGCACGAGACGCTGGGCGAGGATGCAATTGAGCGACGACACGAAGTTGTACGGCTCGATCCCCATGTTGACGAACCGGCCGATGACGTCGAACGCGTTGTTGGCGTGGACGGTGGTGAAGACCAGGTGGCCGGTGAGCGCGGACTGGATGGCGATCTGCGCGGTCTCGGCATCGCGGATTTCCCCCACCATGATCTTGTCGGGGTCGTGGCGCAGGATCGAGCGCAAGCCCTTGGCGAACGTCAGCCCCTTTTTCTCGTTGACCGGAATCTGCGTGACGTGTCGCAACTGGTATTCGACCGGGTCCTCGATCGTGATGATCTTGTCTTCCTGGGTGTTGATCTCCTCGATCGCGGCGTATAGCGTCGTGGTCTTCCCGCTCCCGGTGGGGCCCGTCACCAGCACCATGCCGTACGGCTCGACGATCGACCGGCGGAATCGGCGCAGATCCTCGGGGTTGAACCCCAGGCGATCCAGCCGCAACTGGTTGACCCCCGCGGTGATGTATTCCTTGTCCAGGATCCGGATGACGACCGCCTCGCCGAAGATCCCGGGCAGGATCGACACGCGGAAATCGACCTTCTTCTGATCGAGGCGCAGCTTGAACCGGCCGTCCTGGGGCACGCGCTTCTCCGCGATGTCCAGCTCCGACATCACTTTGATCCGCGAGATCATGGGCGCGTGGTACTTCAGATCCAGGGGATCCATTGCCGGATAGAGCACGCCGTCGATGCGGTACTTGACGTGCACGCCGCGGTCGCCCACCTCGATGTGGATGTCGCTCGCGCGTTTTTGAAGCGCGCTGAGGATCATCGTGTCGACCAGCTTGACGACCGGGCTGGTGTCCTTGGAGATCTTCTCGACGGAGAGGACTTCCTCGCCGCGATCGTCCTCCTTGATCAGGACCGGTCGGAAGTCGGCCTCGATCCGCTTCAGGACCTGGGACGACCCCTCGCTCTTCTTCAGCGAGTCCAGGATCGCCGTGCGGCTGCCGATCCCGAACCGCAGTTCGCGGCGTAGCACCAGCTCCAGTTCGTCCAGCACCGGGAGGTTGGTGGGGTCCGCAAGCACGATCGTGAGCACCCCCTCGCGGTCTTCGTACGGCACGAAGGGGTAGCGATACATCAACTCGACCGGGATGGTCTTGAAAAACTCCGAATCGACGTGGAAACCTGCCAGCGAATAGTACGGCAGCCGCCACTGCTCGGCGAGGGCCTTGGCGAGCTGCTCCTCGTCGATGACACCCTGCTCCACGAGGACCGATCCCAGCCATCGCTGCTCCCGCATCGCCACCTCGGCCGCGGCGACGACGACCTCGGCCGCCAGGAGGCCGTGCTCGATCAGAATGTCGCCCAGTCGCTTCTTGGTGAGGAAGGTTCTCATTTGATCGTCCCGGCGAGGTTGAAGATGGGCAGGTACATCGTGACCACCACCACCGCCACGAGGCCGCCCATGACCAGCAGCAGCACCGGCTCGACCCACGTCGTGATCCGCGTGAGGCTGCGATCGAGTTCGTCTTCGTGAAATTCCGCCACCTGATTGAGCATTTCCTCCAGCGCGCCGGTGGCCTCGCCGACCTCGATCATCTCCAGCGTCATCCGGGGCATGATGCCACCCGCCGCGAACGCGGCCGCCAACCCGCTGCCCGTCTTGACCCGTTCGATCACCTCGGCGATGTGGGCGGCGATGACCCGGTTGGGGATCGAGTCCCCGACCATCCGCAGCGCCGACACCAGCGGGATCCCGCCGGTCAGGATCGTGGCCAGGGTGCGCGCGACACTGATCGTATAGTGCGTGCGGACGATGGAACCCACGAAGGGCAGCCGGAGAAGGACGCCGTCGATCCGGCGCCGGCCGTTCTCGGTGCCGTACCAGACCCGCAACGCCACCGCGGCGCCGACGAGCCCCACCATAAGCGCCACCGTCCACCGCTTCAGAAAACCCACCACCGCCATCAACACCTTCGTGGGGGCCGGCAGCTCGGACTGGGCCTCCTTGTACACGTCGAGGAACGTCGGCATCACGAAGACCATCAGGAACGCGATGACGCCGGCGCCAACCGACAGAAGAAACGCCGGATAGGACAGGGCGGTGACGATCTTCTTCCGGACGGCCAGGACGCGTTTCATGAACGCCTGATACCGGGTCAGCATTTCGACGACGTTGCCGCTCCGCTCGCCCGCACGGAGCGTGGCGACGTAGAGCTCGGAGAACTCCCGCGGATGCATGGCCATCGCGTCGGCCAGCGACGACCCGCCGCGCACCTGCCCACGGACGTCGGCGAGCACCTCTCCGAAGGTCGGGTGCCCGGTTCGTCCGGCCAGGATGTCCAGCGCCTTCATAATGGGGAGACCGGCCTTGATGAGGACCAGCAGCTCGTGATTGAACACCAGGAACTCGCGGGGCGCCAGCCCACGGCGGAGGGAGGGCAGGAGATCGAACGAGAGACCCCGGAGGCGTCCGGCCGGCCTGATGGCAAAGACCACGACCCCCTGCCGGTCCAGGCGGTGTCTGGCCTCCGCAGCATCCTCCGCCTCCAGCCGCTCCTCCAGGACCGTGCCATCTGCTTTGCCGATTCGACACACGAAGGTAGGCATGAATGACCTATACACTCGAAGCCAGTATAGGAGATGGGTGGAACGATTGCAAGACGGGGGCACACCAAGGAACACCGGGGAAGAATCCCGAGGCGGTCAGCGTGCGGGGGCGTCCGAACCCGGCGCCGCCTCCTCGGCCGCCTTCGCCGCCTCCCACAGGCGGTCCAGCTCCTCGGGGGCACGGTCGGCGAGGGACCGTCCCGCCGCGCGCTCCATGTGCGCAAATCGCGAAGCGAACCGGGCGATGCCGCCACGCAGCGCCGCTTCGGCGTCGACCTCCAACCGCCGAGCGAGGTTCACGACCGTGAACAGGAGATCGCCCAGCTCGTGCGCCACGCGCGAGCGGTCGGGGCCGTGCATCGCCTCGCGCAGTTCGCCGATCTCTTCGTCGATCTTGGCGAGCACATCCTCGTCCCGCGCCCAGTCGAATCCCACCCGCGCGGCGCGGCGCTGAACGTGGTGGGCCTTGGCGAGCGCGGGCAGCCCTTTCGGCGCCCCGTCCAGGAGGGTGGGCGCGGGCCGGTCGCCCCGTTCGCGGCGCTTCTGTTCCTCCCAGCGGTCGGCGACCTCTTCCGGCGTGGACGCGCGCTGGGCGTCGGGGTCGAAGACGTGGGGGTGGCGGCGAACGAGCTTGTCCGCGCACGCCTGAAAGACGTCGTCGAGGGTGAAGGCGCCGACTTCCGACGCGAGTTGCGCGTGAAACGCGATCTGCAGCGCCAGGTCCCCCAGCTCCTCCTTCAACGCCGCGGGTTCGCCGTGTTCGATCGCGTCGACGGTCTCATAGGTTTCTTCAATCAGATAGGGCACGAGGGACTGGTGCGTTTGCCGCCGATCCCAGGGGCAGCCGTCCGGCGCACGCAAGCGGGCCATGACTTCGGCGACGCGCCGACAGCCGCACTCGTCCGAATGGCGTTCGGTGGTCACGAGGAGGTGAGCCTCGCGGCCGCGGCAGCTACGGATGAGGGCGTCCACCCTCGCGCGTCGAACGCCCGGCCCGTGACGTCGAGGGACTCATCGGACGCCAGGTAGACGAAGATCGGCGTCACGTCGTCGGGCGAGGGGAGCGTCAGGGAATCCTCGTCAGGATACGCCGCCGCCCGCATCGCCGTCCGCGTGCCCCCGGGATTGACCGTGTTGACGCGGATGCCGCGCTCGCGCAGCTCGTCGGCCAGCACCTGCGAGAGGCCCTCGACCCCGAACTTGGAGACCGAGTAGGCGCCCCACCCCGCCCGGCCGATGCGGCCGACGCTGGAGCTGACGTTAATGATCGACCCGCCGTGCGGCATGAGCGGCAGGGCGGCCTTGGTGAGCCGGAAGACCGCGGTAAGGTTCGCCGCGACGACGACGTCCCACGCGTCTTCGGGATACTCGGCGATCGGCGCGTGCGCCCCCAGGATCCCCGCGTTGTTGACGAGCACGTCCAGCCGCCCGAAGCGCTCGCGGATCGCCTCAACAAGACAGGCGACGTCCTCCCGCCTCGTCAGATCCGCCGGCACGGCGACGGCGATCCCACCGGCGCTCGCGATCGCCTCGCGCGTGGCCTCCAGCGCCTGCGCCCGCCGCCCGCAAATCGCGACCTCGGCGCCCTCGCGCGCGAACGCCCGCGCGACCGCCGCGCCGATTCCGCTGCCGCCGCCGGTGACGACGGCGATTTTGCCCGCCAGTCGCTTCACGGGTTCTCCACCGCGACCTGGATGCACCCGTCCGCCACCCGCACGGGGAACGTGCACACCCGCTCCCCCGGCAAGTCCGGCGATTCGCCGGTGCGGACGTTGAAGCGCCAGCCGTGCCAGGGACACGCGACGATCTCGCCGCATGGGCCGCCGCGCCGGCCCCGAGCCAGCGGTCCTCCGGCGTGGGGGCAGACGTTGTCGGTGGCGTGCACGGCGCCGTCCACGTTGAACAGCGCCACGAAGCGGTCGCCGACCCGGACCGCGCGCGCCGCGCGCGGCGGCAAATCCGCCGGCGCCGCGACCTTCACGAACCGCGGCGCGCCTGCCACGACTACGCGGGTCTCGTAGTCGTGACTGTGAGCCTGTTCAGGAACGCGTCAGATGCCAGGCGCACAGGGCCGACATGGTCGGCCCGTCGAATATTGCCACGGGCGCGCGCTGCGCGCCCTGTGCACCGCACCGGAGCGTACGAGGTCGGTACGTGAGGAGCGGATGCGCAGCGGCAACGCCGCAGATGACCGTTCATGGACAGGCTCCTACCGGTACCGGGGGACGGAGGGATCGGCGGTGGTAGACCACGCCTCGATCCCGCCGGAGAGATTTTTTAAGTTGGTAAACCCGTGTTGCTGGAGGTAGTGGATCGCCTTGAGGCTTCGGACGCCCATGTGGCAGTAGACGACGATCTCGTCGTTCGGGTTCAGTTCGGCCTTGCGCGTCTCCAGCTCCCGCATCGGGATCAGCTTCGCGCCGTCGATCCGGGCCGTGTCGTATTCCCATTGCTCGCGCACGTCCAGGAGCGTGATCGTGTCTCCCCGGTCGAGCCGCTGCTTGACCTCGGTCGCCGCCACGTTGACCCCGCCGGGGGTCTGATCGTATCGATTGAACAGCGTGAACATGCCCGTCTCCTTATCATGTCGGAACGCGCCCGGCGCGCCCCGCGTCGATTATCCCGTGCCCGACAACTCGTCGAGCGCGCCCTTGATACGCGCCTGCACCTCGGTCTCGATCGCGTGGTCCTCGACCAAGTCGATGAGATCGTCCTCGGACACCGACAGGAACTTCTTGGCCTTGCCCCGCGCCAGCGCGATCAGGAACATCCCCGAGGTCGGCCGCGTCGGGATCACCACGGTCACCTCCGGGCTCATCGCCCGCACCAACTCGGTCATCCGCTGCTTGCCCGCTTCCCACTCATCTTCATCCATGGCGGCCTTCCTTCGGTCGGGTCGTCCGGGTCACAGGGCCGAGAGGGGCGTGGCCAGGCACGCCGAACAGGGGCACAGCTTCCGGAGGACGTCGAACGCGTAGATGCCCGTCGAGTGCCCGTCGCTCCAGTCGATGTGGATCGCGTACTGGCCCACGGGGAGGATCTTTATCGCCCGGATGTCGACCGGAATGCTGTCGATCGAGATGCGCTTCTCCCCCGACCACTCGTCGACGCACGCCGCGCATTGGCAGATTCCCCTCAGGTATCGCGTGGGGTAGGTGCCCTCGTGCCCGTCGTCCCAGCGAATACGCACCGCCGTCTCTCCCACTTTGGCAATCTCGGTCGGTTTGTGTTGGCGTGTCATGGGTAATTCAGGGCCGCAGCCGGGTTGCGACGTATCGTACCCCAACGGCTCGCGCGCGCGCAACCCACCGTCCCGCTTGCCGCCCCGCGCGCGACTGTGTTATGTAAGGGCGGTCTCGAACCCGGAGAGGAGCGGTCCCGTCACGGCGATGAACCCCAAGTACGATCCCAAGACCATCGAAACCCGCTGGCAGGCCGAGTGGGAGGCCCGCGGGCTGTTCGCCACCCCCGACCCCGACGGCCGCACGAAGTTCTACTGCCTCGCGATGTTCCCCTACCCCTCCGGGCGGATCCACATGGGGCACGTCCGCAACTACACCATCGGCGACGTGATCGCGCGCTACCAGACGATGCGCGGCCGCGCGGTCTTGCAGCCGATGGGGTGGGACGCGTTCGGGATGCCCGCCGAAAACGCCGCGATCAAGCAGGGCGTGCACCCCGCCACCTGGACGTTCGACAACATCGCGCACATGCGGACCCAGCTCAAGCGCCTGGGGCTCGCGTACGACTGGTCGCGCGAGGTCACGACCTGCGACCCGGAGTATTACCGCTGGAACCAGTGGTTCTTCCTCAAGATGTACGAGCGCGGGCTGGCCTACAAGAAATTCTCGACCGTCAACTGGTGCCCCTCCTGCGAGACCGTGTTGGCCAACGAACAGGTGGTGGACGGCGCGTGCTGGCGCT
>MHEO01000013.1:11793-14033 GCA_001803875.1 Nitrospirae bacterium RIFCSPHIGHO2_01_FULL_66_17
AGCGGGTGCTGACGATGCAGCGGAACTGGATCGGCCGCAGCGAAGGGGTGGAGGTGGACTTTCGGGTCTTCGGCGGCGAGACGTCGATTCGGATCTTCACCACCCGACCCGACACGCTCTTCGGCGCCACATCTCTCATCCTGGCGCCGGACCACCCGCTGGTGGCGGCGCTCATCGCGGGGCGCCCGGAGGAGGCCGCCGTGCGCGCCTTCGCCGAACGGGTCGCGGCGCAGGAGCCGCGCACGACCGAGGACCTGAGCAAGGAAGGGGTGTTCACGGGCGCTTCGGCCGCTAACCCGCTGACCGGACGGCCGATCCCGATCTGGGTCGGCAATTTCGTCTTGATGGGGTACGGCACCGGCGCGATCATGGCCGTGCCCGCCCACGATCAGCGCGACTTCGACTTCGCGTCGCGCTACCGCCTGCCGATCCGGCTCGTGATCCAGAACCCAGCCGGCTCGCTCGACCCCAACCGGCTGTCGGCGGCCTACGTCGAGGAGGAGGGGCAGCTCGTCGATTCGGGGGACTTCACCGGCCTGTCCCCCCGCGAAGCCCAGGCGCGCATCGCCGCGTTCATCGAGCGGGAAGGCCTCGGCCGCCGCGTCACGAACTATCGCCTGCGCGACTGGGGCATCTCGCGCCAGAGGTACTGGGGCACCCCCATCCCGATCGTCTATTGCGACCGCTGCGGCGTCGTGCCCGTCCCCGAGGCACAGCTCCCGGTGGCGCTGCCCATGGACGTGCCGTTCACCGGCCGGGGCGGGTCGCCACTCGGGGAGAGCGCGGCGTTCCGCTCGACCCCGTGCCCCTTGTGCGGGGGCGACGCGCGCCGCGAGACCGACACGATGGACACGTTCGTGGATTCGTCCTGGTACTTCCTGCGCTACGCCACGTGGCCGCGCCGGCCGGACCGGGCGCTGGATTCCGACGCGGTCGCGCGCTGGCTGCCGGTCGACCAATACATCGGCGGGATCGAGCACGCCGTCCTGCACCTGCTCTACGCGCGGTTCTTCACCAAGGTCATCCGCGACCTGGGCCTGATCCGGTTCGATGAGCCGTTCACCGGCCTGTTGACGCAGGGCATGGTGATCAAGGGCGGCGCCAAGATGTCAAAATCGAAGGGCAACGTGGTCGACCCCGACCACCTGATCACGACCTACGGGGCCGACACCGCTCGGCTCTTCGTGCTGTTCGCCGCGCCGCCCGAGAAGGACCTGGAGTGGAGCGACGAGGGCGTCGAGGGCATCCACCGCTTCCTGGGTCGCGTCTGGCGGCTGGTCGCCTCATGGGCGGACGCGATTCGCGGGGGGAGCGCCGGCGGTGCATCGCGCGACGACGACCCCGCGCTGCGCGTCCGTCGCGCGATGCACCGCACGATCCAGCGGGTCACGCGGGACATCGAGGATCACTACCACTTCAACACCGCGGTGGCGGCGCTGATGGAATACGTCAACAGCCTGTCGGAGATCCGACCGGACGCGGCCGCCGCGGGCGCGATGGCCGACGCGCTGGACACGCTCGTCGTCCTGCTGGCCCCGTTCGCTCCGCACCTCGCCGAGCAACTCTGGGCCGACCTCGGGCATCCCCCGTCGGTCGCGCAGCAGCGCTGGCCGGTCGCCGACCCGGCGTTCCTGACGGACTCGCACGTCACGCTGCCGGTCCAGATCAACGGGAAGCTCCGCGGCACGATCATCGTGGCCGCCGCCGCCTCGCAGGACGACGCGCTCCGCGCCGCGCTCGCCGATCCCAAAATCCGGGGGTGGGTGGGCGACCGGTCGCCGAGCAAGGTGGTCTACGTTCCCGGCCGCTTGGTGAATCTTGTTCTTTCGTGATCGCGGGCGCGGCGCGCTGGCCGCCATGGTGCTCATGACCATGGCGGGAACCGGCTGCGGGTACAGCGCGGTGTCGACGCCGCCGGTCGGGGAGGTCCGCACCGTCGCCGTGCCCCTCTTCGACAACCGCACGTTCGAGCCCCTGCTGGAGGCGCGGCTGACCGAGCGCGTGAAAGCCCGCCTGGTGTCGACCGGGCCGTGGCGCCTCGTCAATCGACCCGGCGTGGCCGATCTCGTGATCGTGGGCACGGTCACCGACTTCGGGGTGACGGCCGTGTCGTTCGACGCAACGCACCGCGCGCTGGAACAGCGGGTCACGATCACGGTGGAGATCACGGCCGAGCGGCGCGGGCGCGCGGCCGGCGCGCCCGCGTTTCGCCGCACGCTGACCGGGACGGCCGAGTACGC
>MHEO01000014.1 GCA_001803875.1 Nitrospirae bacterium RIFCSPHIGHO2_01_FULL_66_17
GTCCTCTCGGACGCGACCGACGTAGACCTCGTCCTTGCCCGCCACGTCCAGCGGCATCGGGTAGAGTTTGCGGACCGGGTCGTCGAACACGATCACGCCCGGCATGCCGGACAGGAGCGCGCGGGCTTCGTTCGGTTTGAGCGGCCGCTCGGTCTCGATGTTAACCGCCTCGGAGTGGCAGCGCATGACCGGCACGCGCACGGCCGTGGCGGTGATCCGCAGGCCCGGCGCCTCCAGGATCTTGCGCGTCTCGTTGACGATCTTGGTCTCCTCGGAACAGTCGCCGCCCTCGCCGAACGACCCGATGTGCGGCAGGCAGTTGAACGCGATCTGGTGGGGATAGACCTCGGCCTTGACCTCCTTGAACGAGAGGAGTGCCTTGGCCTGATCGAGCAGCTCCGCCATCGCGGCGGCGCCGGTGCCGGAGACCGACTGGAACGTGGTGACCACCACCCGCTTGATCGTTGCGACCTCGTGGAGCGGCTTGAGCACCATCACCAGCGGCGTGGTCGTGCAGTTGGGGATCGCGATGATGCGGCGGCGGGCGGCGGCCAGGGCGTGCGCGTTGACCTCTGGCACGACGAGCGGCACGTCAGCGTCCATGCGAAACACGGCGCTGTCGTCGATGACGACCACGCCCGCCTCGCCGAGCCTTGGACCGTATTCCCGGCTCACGGCGTCGGTGGCCGAGATGAACGCGAAGTCGATGCCCTGAAACGGCCCTTGGGGCGTCAGTTCCTCGATCGTCCACTCGCGGCCCTGGCATGAGAGGGACTCGCCAGCCGAGCGCTTGGACGCGAAGAGCCGCAGCCTCTCCAGCGGGAACCGCCGCTCTTCGAGAATCTCCAGGCTCTCCCGGCCCACCACCCCGGTCGCGCCGATCACCGCCACGGTGTACTTGGCCTTCTTGGCCACCCCTGTGCTCATGTCCCCGTTCCTTACACGTCACGCATTATTTGGCGCCGCTGGTCGAAAACGGGAGGCGGTACGGCACGCCATCGAGTTCCGATCCGTCCTTGGCCTTCGCCGACCACACCGTCACCTGATAGACCGAATCGGGCTTGAGCATCCCCTTCGGCGCAAACCGCAGCGTGGTCGGGTTCACCCACGTGTAGGTCCCGTCGAACTCGATCGGCTCGCCCTTCTCGTCGACCGCGCCGCGCTGGTCCATCGACACGTCGTTCTGCGTGGCGGGATCCATGGGTGTGCTGAACACGATCTCGACCACCAACCCCTTCAGGCTCGTAATCGTCTCACCGTACTTCGGGAACGTCTTCACGATAGTCACCTTGTGGGTCTCATCCGCCGCCGCAATCGCGGGAGCCCCCAACACCGCCAACCCCAGCGCCACCAGCCAAACGCCTTTGTTCATCGGCCACTCTCCTTGTGAGCGAACTCCGTTTCAGGCAATCGCGTCCGCGATCAGCCCCCCCATTTCCCGCGTCCCGGTCCTGGTCATGCCCGGCTGCATGATGTCCGCCGTCCGATACCCGCGTTCGAGGACCCGGTACACCGCCCGCTCGATCGCGACGGCGTCGTCTTCGAGGTCGAAGGAGTGCCGGAGCATCATCGCCGCCGAGAGGATCGTGGCGATGGGGTTGGCGACATTCTGGCCGGCGATATCCGGCGCGCTGCCGTGGATCGGCTCGTACAGCCCGACCCTCCCCCCCAAACTCGCCGACGGCAACATCCCGATCGACCCCGTCAACATGGACGCTTCGTCGCTTAAGATATCACCGAACAGATTCGTCGTCACGAGGACGTCGAACTGCGTGGGCTTCCGGATCAGTTGCATCGCGCAGTTGTCCACGTACATGTGGCGCAGCTCCACGTCGGGAAACTCGGCGTGGACGCGCGTCACGACCTTGCGCCACAGCTCGGTCGCTTCGAGCACGTTGGCCTTGTCCACGCTCGTGACCAGGCGCCGCCGCTTCCGGGCGAGGGCAAACGCGACCCGCGCGATCCGCTCGATCTCCGGTGTGGTATAGACCTCGGTGTTGATGCCGCGCTCGCCGCCCTCGTAGGGCTCGATGCCGCGCGGCGTGCCGAAGTAGATCCCGCCGGTCAGCTCGCGGACCACCATGATGTCGAGACCGTCGATGACCTCGGGCTTGAGCGACGAGGCGTCGGCCAGCATCGGGAAGAGCACGGCGGGGCGGAGGTTGGCGAACGTGCCGAGGCGCTCACGCAAGCCCAGCAAGGCCCGCTCGGGCCGCCTCGCGTACTCCAGGCCCTCCCACTTGGGACCGCCGACGGCGCCGAGCAGCACGGCGTCGGCGTCGAGCGCCGCCTTCAACGTCTCGTCGGGCAGCGGAACGCCGAACCGGTCGATCGCCGCCCCACCCACGAGGGCTTCGCGGAACTCGAACCGGCGCCCCCGTCGCTTGCCGACCGCTTCCAGCGCCCGGACCGCTTCGGGCACGATCTCGCGCCCCACGCCGTCGCCCGGCAACAAGGTGATGCGATAGGTCGTCACGTCGATGCGTCCTTTCCCGCCAGGGAAACTCCGAGCCGCCCCCCCGAGCCGCCGAGGGCCTGCATGAAATAGAGCGTGATCAGAAAGATCCCGAGGTTGGTCAGGGTGACGAACAGCGGCGTCCGGACACCGGGCAGGTGAAACCCGACCGGGAAGACACCGTCCTGCGCCCAGGCCAGTACCACCGCGCCGAGATAGACCGCGGACGCGCCCCGCGCACCCCATACCCCGCCTCGCTCGCCGCCCCACACGCCGATCGCCATCCCGAGCAGAACGGGGCAGAGCAGGATGAACGCCAGCATGGTCAGGCGCAGCGGCACGGAGGGCACGTCCCAGCGCGTCAGGTGCCTGGCACTCACCGCGATCACAAGGAGGCCGACGAGACCGACCAGACACAGCACACGCTTTCGGGATGCTCGGTTCATGGGGCGGCCGATCATGCGATCAAATCAAGCCGACCTTCGGCTCCCCGCCGCGCTTGGCGGCACGGGCCGCCGCTTTGTTGAGGGCGTTGAGGTAGGCCCGCGCCGACGCGGTGATGATGTCCGTGTCCGCGCCGTGCCCCATCACGGATTTGCCGTCCTCCTCGATGGTCACGGTCACCTCGCCCAGCGCGTCCGTCCCGCCCGCGATCCCTTTGACGACGTACGACGCGAGACGGCTCTTGGTCTGGGTCAGGGACGCGATCGTCCGGTACGCCGCGTCCACCGGGCCGTCCCCCTTCCCCACGGCCTTCACGGTCTTCTCCCCCATCGCCAGTTCGACGGTCGCAGTCGGCGTCGTCTCGGTCCCGCTCTCGACGTGGAGGGACACCAGCCGATAGGCCTCCTCGGGGCGGTCCATCTCTTCCGTGATGATCGTCTCGAGATCCTCCTCGAAGATTTCCTTTTTCTGATCCGCCAGCCGCTTCAGGCGCTCGAACGCCTGATCGAGCTCGACCTCGGTCGGCCGGTAGCCCAGTTCCTCGAGCTTGGCCTTGAACGCGTGGCGCCCGGAGTGCTTGCCCAGCACGATGTGGGTCTTGCCGGCGCCGACCGAATCCGGCCGCATGATCTCGTACGTCATCTTTTCCTTGAGTAGCCCGTCCTGGTGAATCCCCGACTCGTGGGCGAACGCGTTCGCGCCCACGATCGCCTTGTTCGGTTGCACCGACATGCCCGTAATCCGGCTGACCAGGCGGCTCGTCTTGGCGATCTCCTCCGTGGCGATGCGGGTGTCGGCGGCGAAGACGTCCTTGCGCGTGCGCAGGGCCATCACGACCTCCTCCAGCGCAGCGTTCCCCGCGCGCTCCCCGATGCCGTTGATCGTGCACTCCACCTGTCCGGCCCCGGCCGCCACCGCGCCCAGCGAGTTGGCGGTCGAGAGGCCGAGGTCGTTGTGGCAGTGGACCGAGATCACCGCCCGGGCGATGTTGGGCACGCGTTGTTGGATGGCCCGGATCAGTTGCGAGAACTCCTGGGGCGTCGCGTAGCCCACCGTGTCCGCGATGTTCACCGTGCGCGCCCCCGCCGCGATCACCGCTTCCAGCACCTCGCAGAGATACGTCTCCTCGGACCGCGTCGCGTCCATCGGCGAGAATTCGACGTCGTCCACGTAGCCCCGGGCGCGCTCGACCATCTCCACGGCCCGGGCGAGCGCCTCGGCACGCGTCAGACGGAACTGGTGCGTGAGGTGGATGTCGGAGGTTGAGATGAACGTGTGGATCCGCACCTTGTGCCCGCCCTTCAAGGCCTCCCACGCGCGGTCGACGTCCCCCGGTTTCGCCCGCGCCAGGCTGCAGATGACGGGCCCCTCCACCTCGTTCGCGATGCGGCGGACGGCCTCAAAATCGCCCGGCGAACTGAAGGCAAACCCCGCCTCGATCACATCGACGCCGAGCCGGGCCAACTGCCGGGCGATCAACACCTTCTCCTCAACGTTCATGCTCGCGCCGGGCGATTGCTCGCCGTCGCGGAGCGTGGTATCGAAAATGGTGATCGTCCTCGTCATCGCTGTCCCCTCAAAACGACCAGCCTTCCCCACCGCACGGGAGGAAGGCCGTCCGTGTCCCCACGACGCGGAGCCCTCTGACCGCCCGCGCGGCGGCGTGTCCTCCCGACCTACGAGCGACTCCTGACCTCGCGGTCGGTCAGGTCGTCATCGAGCGCGTCCACCACGGCGGCCCCGCCGCCGGCGGCCGGAACGAGCTTGCGCCGCGCCGCGCGGAGCGGGCCGAGCACCACACCCGACGCCGCGTACGCGGCGAACAGGGCGAACAACATGACCTGCGGCGCCGCCGTGACCACCATCACCACCAGGACGGCCGCCACCAGCACTTGGAACGGCCGCCGGGCGTGCATCTCGACGCCCTTGAAACTCCAGTATCGGATATTGCTGACCATCAGAAAAGCCAGCACGTACGTCATGACCACGATCAGCAGCGGCTTCATCGCGGCGCCGAGCCGGAGGATGTGATCGTCGAGCAGGACCGTCGCCGCGATCAGCCCCGCCGCGGCGGGAATCGGCAGTCCCACGAAATAGCGCCCCTCCACGGTGCCCACCTGGACGTTGAAGCGGGCCAGCCGGAGCGCGCCGCACGCCACGAACAGGAACGCGGCCACCCAGCCGATCCGGCCGTAATTCGTCAGGGCCCAGGAGTAAATCAGGAGGCCCGGCGCCACGCCGAACGACACAAGATCAGCCAGCGAGTCGTACTCCACCCCGAACTTGCTCGTGGTCTTGGTCAGCCGCGCGACCCGGCCGTCAAGGCTGTCAAACACGGTCGCCACCAGGATCGCGGCGGCCGCGAAGACGTAGTCGGCATTGAAAACGGCGATCATCGCGTAGAACCCGCTCAGCAGGTTGCCCGTGGTGAACAGATTGGGCAGCAGGTACACGCCCCGTCGATTCGCCGCCGGCCCGCCGCGCATGAACCGCGCCGTCATCGCCACGCTCCCAACACGCTGCTCCCCCCCTTGACACGATCACCCGGTTTGACCATGACTCGACTCCCAAGCGGAATATAGACGTCCATGCGCGACCCGAAGCGGATCAGCCCATACCGCTCGCCGCGCTCCACACGATCGCCCTCGCGAACCCACGTCACGATCCGGCGGGCGACGAACCCGGCAATCTGGACGAACAGGATCCGCCGCCCCTCGGGCATTTCCAGGAGCACGGCCTGCTGTTCATTGTCCAGCGACGCCTTCTCCTTGAAGGCGCCGAAAAACTTGCCCGGATGATAGAAGATGCCCGCGATCCGGCCGCCGCACGGGATCCGGTTCACGTGGACGTCGGTCAGCCCCATGAAGATGCTGATCCGCCGGACATCCTCCTTGAGTACGCGCGATTCGAAGACCTTCTCGACCGACAGGACCCGTCCGTCCGCCGGCGAGACGATCGCGTCGGGATCGGCCGGAATCACGCGGCGGGGATTCCGGAAAAACCAGACGACGAACGCCGCCAGCCCGAGGAAGGGGACACCCACCATCGGCCGGCCGACCAGCCACGCCGCGGCCGCGACCGCCAGCAGCGCTGCAACGAAGGGAAGTCCCTCGACGACCACGGGGAAGGCCCGCCATCGCTCTAGCGTGACGGACAAATGCTGCTTCCCGTCGGACGGGTTCAACGCCGCGACGTCCCCGGAAGCCGCCGACTGCCCTTCCGCCTGCCGCCCGTGCCCATCGCGTCGTTAATTCTTGTCTTTGTCCACGAGGCGGCTCTGCTTGAGCCAGGGCATCATCGCGCGCAGGCGCGCGCCGACCTCCTCGATGGGATGGGTTTCGCCCTGGCGCAACAGCGCGTTGAACACGGGGCGGCCGGCGCGATTCTCGAGGATCCACTCCTTCGCAAACCGCCCGCTCTGGATCTCGCCGAGGATCCGCTTCATCTCGGCCTTGGTCTCGTCGGTCACGATGCGGGGTCCGCGCGTGACGTCGCCGTACTTCGCGGTGTTGCTGATCGAGTACCGCATGTTCGAGATGCCGCCCTCGTAGATCAGGTCGACGATCAACTTCACCTCGTGCAGGCACTCGAAGTAGGCCATCTCGGGCGAATACCCCGCCTCGACCAATGTCTCGTAGCCGGCCTGGATGAGCGCGGTCAACCCTCCGCACAGAACCACCTGTTCGCCGAAGAGGTCGGTCTCGCACTCCTCCCTGAACGTGGTCTCGATGACGCCGGCCTTGGCGCCGCCGATCGCCCGCGCGTAGGCGAGCCCCACCGCCTTGGTGGTCCCCGACGGATCCTGGTGGATCGCCAGCAGCGCCGGCACCCCGCTCCCCTTGGTGAACTCCGCGCGGACCAGATGCCCCGGCCCTTTCGGCGCCACCATGAACACGTTCAGGTCGGGGCGCGGCACGATCTGGCCGAAGTGAATGTTAAACCCGTGGGCGAAGGCGAGGTACGCGCCCTTCTTGAGGTGCGGCGCGATCTCCCGATGGTAGATGTCGGCCTGCAGCTCGTCGGGCGCCAGGATCATCGCCACGTCGCACCGCTTCGCCGCATCGGCGACCGGCAGCACCTTGAGGCCGGCGCGCTCGGCCTTGTCCCACGAGGGACCCGGCCGGACCGCGACCAGCACGTCCACCCCGCTGTCCTTGAGATTGTTCGCGTGGGCGTGCCCCTGGCTCCCGTACCCGACGATCGCAACGGTCTTGCCCCGTAACTGGCCCGCGTCGGCATCGTGCTCGTAATAGATCTTCATGGCACCTCGCTTGTCACTTGGCTTCGACGACGGTCTGCCGGCGCTTCTGATCACCCGCAGCCGCCTTCGCGTCGTCGCGCGCGATCGCGATGCGGCCCGACCGGACCAACTCCTTGATCCCCAGCGGCCGCAGTTGATTGATGAAGGCCTCCACTTTCTTGGCATCGCCGGTGATCTCGACCGTGTACGTGGTCGGGGTGGAATCGACGATCCTGGCGCGAAAGATCTCGATGATGCGGAATACTTCGGCGCGGTCCTCGGCGCGTGTGTGGATCTTGATCAGCGCCGTTTCCCGCTCCACGTACTCCTTCTCGGTCAGATCGACCACCTTGATGACGTCGATCAGCTTGTTGAGCTGCTTGGTGATCTGCTCCAGCACCTGATCGTCGCCGCGGGTGCTGATCGTGATGAGGGACATCGACGGATCGACCGTCGGCCCCACCGACAGGCTGTCGACGTTGTACCCCCGCGCGGAAAAGAGGCCGGCGACGCGCGACAGCACCCCGAACTTGTTCTCGACTAGCAGCGAAATGATGTGTTCCATCGTAAGTCCCTAGGCCGGCAGGTTCGATTCCTTCGTCTCGTGTTGCGGCTGCGACCGGCCGTCCCCCGCCGCCGGCGGATCTTCATAGATCATCTGATTGATCGCGCCCCCGGACGGGACCATCGGATAGCAGTTCTCGAACGGATCGACCTGAAAATCCATCAGGACGAGCTTCCTGACGGCGAACGCCTCCTCGAGAACCTCCTCGACCTCGTGGGGCTCGGTCGCGCGCAGGCCGACCGCGCCATAGGCCTCGGCCAGCTTGACGTAGTCGGGACCGCCCTCCAGGCGGCTCGCGGAGTAGCGGCCTTGATAAAACATCTGCTGCCACTGGCGCACCATCCCGTGATAGCCGTTGTTGATGATGGCGACTTTCACCGGCAGGTCGTAGGCCATCGCGGTTGCCAGCTCCTGGAGATTCATCTGAAAGCTGCCGTCGCCGGTGATGCAGACGACCGGCTTGTCGGGAAACGCGCGTTGAGCACCCAACGCGGCGGGGAACCCGTAGCCCATCGTGCCGAGCCCTCCGGAGTTGAGCCACGTCCGGGGATGGATGAACTTGTAGAACTGCGCCGTCCACATCTGGTGCTGGCCGACGTCGGACGAGATGATCGCCTCGCCCCGCGTGCGGCGATAGATCATGTCGATCACGAACTGCGGCTTGATGACCTTCGGGTCCGCCTTGTAGGTCAGCGGCCGCTCGCTCTGCCACTGCGCGATCTGCGCCAACCAGGGCGTCCGCCCCTCCCGACGCTTGCCGCCGAGGAGCGCGCGGGCCTGCTCCAGGAGATCGTGCAGGACCGACTTGGAATCGCCCACGATCGGAATATCGACGTGGATGTTCTTCCGGATCGACGCGGGATCGATGTCCACGTGGATGATCTTCGCGTGGGGCACGAACTCGCTGATCTTCCCCGTCACCCGGTCGTCGAAGCGGGACCCCACGGCGATCAGCAGATCGCAGTGGTGGACCGCCATGTTCGTCGCGTGCGACCCGTGCATGCCCAACATCCCGAGCGACAGCGGATGGGTTCCCGGAAACGCCCCCAGCCCCATCAGCGTCATCGTCACCGGAATGTTGAGGAGCTCGGCCAGCGCCAGCAGCTCGTCGGAGCCATTGGCATTGATGACCCCGCCGCCCACGTACAGGATCGGGCGCTCGGCCCGGAGCATGGCTTCGGCCGCCTGCTTGATCTGCCACTTGTTCCCGTCGTAAGTGGGGTTGTAGCTCCGGATGTAGACCTTGTCCGGGTAGTGGAACTCGGCGGAGGCCATGCTGACGTCCTTGGGGATGTCCACCAGGACCGGGCCGGGCCGGCCGCTCGCGGCCAGGTAAAACGCTTCCTTGACGGTCGTCGCAAGATCCGTCACGTCTTTCACCAGGAAATTGTGCTTGGTGCAGGATCGGCTGATCCCGACAATGTCGGCCTCCTGAAACGCGTCGTTACCCAGCAGATTGGTCGACACCTGCCCCGTGAACACCACGATCGGACACGAATCCATGTTCGCGTTGACCAACCCCGTCACCGTGTTGGTCGCGCCGGGACCGGAGGTCACGAGGGCCACGCCGACCTTCCCCGTCGCGCGCGCGTAGGCTTCCGCCATGTGGATCGCGGCCTGTTCGTGACGGACCAGAACGAAGTCGAGATCCTTGTCGCCGTACAAGACGTCGAAGATTTTCAGCACGACGCCGCCCGGCAGACCGAACACGGTCTTGACGCCCTCGCGCTTCAACGACTCGACAAAAATTTCAGCCCCCGTCAGTTTCATGGCGTGCCCTTCATCTCGCAGAGGAATACGTGCGCTGCGCGGTCAATTGAGGTCAGCCTCAAGCTAACCCATTGAGAACAGATAAAATTTTAGTGAACCTTAGCACACCCCAAATCGGGAAGTCAACTCCGGAAAGGCGGAGCGAGGGCGAGAAAGGCGGGAACTCAGGGAGCGGCGTCGGCGGCCACACGCTCCAGCCGGTCGCCGACCTGAACCGGTTCATCGCTCCGGGTGACAAAAAATGAGGAGGACGAGGGCTGGACCGCCACCACGCGCCCCTCGCCGATCTTGCGGGCGGGACCGCCCTGACGACCTCTCGTCCCTTCCCGGATGATCGAAAACACGTGGCCGGATTGCACCCCGTGGTTTCGACCGAGATCCGTATAGACGACCTCATACGCACCGGTCAGCGCTTTCTGAATGGAAACGGCGACGATATAGCCACCATCCTCCGCAGAAGCGGACACCCCCTCGGCCGCTTCGTCCGCGCCGACGGAAATCACCAGATCGCCCACCGACACGGCATCGGATGAACGGACCACACGAGCGCTCCAGAATTTCCCGAACGCCTCGCGCAACTCGACGGTTCCAACCGCCCTGACCACCCGTCCCATCGTGCGGTGCGACCGAGGATGCTTGACGCGCTGTTCGGGGCGGACGACCGCCAGCGTCAGGCCGGGCTTCGGGTCGATCAACGACTTCACGCGCAGGGAGACGACGTCACCGGCCGCAAAGATGACACGCCCCGACGAGGCGCCGACCACCTCGCCGACGATGTCGAGATCATCTCGAATGGCGTCCACCACCGTGCTCGGCGGCGGTCCCTGCAACGCGGATGTGTCGCTCGGTCCCTCGATCGCCGACGGCGTCACCGCGCCAGGCTGCGCCTCTTCGGGCAACGCCTCGCTCGGTTCGGCGACCGAATCGGGCGGCGCCTCCGGGGAAGCGGCGCCTTCGTCCGCGCCGAGCACGGCGAGCGTTCCGACCTGCCACACGATCCCGATCGCCAGCAACAGCCCGATGAGGCCTCGGTTTGTCATGGTGTCATCATCCTGGTGGGAGTTGGGCCTGCAAACACGTCAACCATAACATGGCACATCGACGCGTCAAGCCAAGCGGCCATTGTTTCGATCTGTTCTGCAACGGGAAACATCGTCGGGAGAAACCGATTGGTGCCGAAGGGGGGATTTGAACCCCCACGGGCGTGAGCCCACTAGACCCTGAACCTAGCGTGTCTGCCAGTTCCACCACTTCGGCCCGAGGCGCATCGTAGCAAAGGGCGAAAGCCGTTGTCAATTTTGCGCGCGCGACCGGCGCGGGCACGGCGTCACGGAATGACGTTGAGCGAACCGGGCGGTTGGAACTCCAGGCTCTCGACGATCCCCAGGTGCTCCTTCACGATCTCGGTGAAGATCTTGATCTGTTGATCGCGGTCGGACACCGTGAGCGCGTCGGTCGGCTGTTCCCTGGCCAACCAAGGTCCCTTGTCGTTCCAGGTCAGCTCCGCGTACCCCTTGGCCTTGAGCCCGTCCCGCAGGGTCTGCCAGTCCCCGTCGACCAGGATCTGGAAGCGTGTTCGTAGAAACGTCCCCGACGCGAACGAGATGCCGTACCAGCACTTGTGCTCTTTGAACTTGAAGTGCCAGCCGCGGAAGTGTTTCCA
>MHEO01000015.1:0-841 GCA_001803875.1 Nitrospirae bacterium RIFCSPHIGHO2_01_FULL_66_17
ACCAGACCGTGTGGGTCGACGGCCCGCTGTCGCTCGCGGTCCGGCACGGCGCGATCTGCTACCTCGACGAGATCGTGGAGGCGCGCAAGGACACGACGGTCGTCATTCACCCGCTGTCCGACGCGCGCCGCATCCTCCCGGTTGAAAAGAAGGGCGAGATTCTCGAGGCCCACGAGGACTTTCTCCTCGTCATCTCCTACAACCCCGGCTACCAGAGCCTGATCAAGGAGCTCAAGCAGAGCACGAAGCAGCGCTTCCTGGCGCTGGAGTTCGACTACCCGCCGCCCGCTCTCGAATCCCATATCATCCAACGCGAGGCCGGGGTCGGCGAGACCACGGCGAACGCGCTGGTCAAGCTGGCCGAGAAGGTCCGTAACCTCAAGCACCACGGCCTGGACGAGGGCGTGAGCACGCGCCTGTTGATCTACGCGGGCGTGTTGATCCGGGAAGGCGTCGCCCCCGCCACAGCCTGCCAGGTCGCCGTCGCCCAGCCGATCACCGACGACGCCGAGATGCAGCGGGCCATTCGCGAGTTGGTCTCCACAATCTTCCCGTAGGGAGCCTGTCCATGAATGGCCATCTGCTGCGTTGTCAGTTGGCCTTGCGTGCTCACGTACGAGCCAGTACGCTCCGCGCGCAAGGCCTCCTTCCGCCTTGCATCTGGCCATCCCTGAACAGGCTCCACCGCTCAATGACTCAGGCAGGCTCTTAGGAACACCATGCCGATTGAAGACGCTGACCGCAAGGCCCTCCGTGCGCGGATCGACGTGGTCTCGTCGAAGGCCGCGGCTGTCTTCGACGACGTGGTCGTCGACGTCGAGCGGCGGCTCCAGCCCGACTC
>MHEO01000015.1:850-3227 GCA_001803875.1 Nitrospirae bacterium RIFCSPHIGHO2_01_FULL_66_17
CGCGATCAAATACTTCCGCGAAAGCCCTGCGCTGTTCGAGCGCATCGAGCCGGCGGGCATCGCGTCCGCGCTGGGCGCGGCGCTTCGGCTCGGCCGCGAGGCGCCCCACGCGGCCCTCGAAGTCATGCGCCACGCCCCCGACCTGACCCGGCACCTCGACCCCGCCGCCCTCGAACAGTGGGCCGCCATCGGCGCCGACGTGGCACGCCAGGACTACGGCACGGCAATCGAGTACGTCAAGGAGAGCGCGGGCCTCGCCGGACTGATCCCGGTTGCGGATTTCGCGCTGTGGGCCGACGTCGGCCTCCGGCTCGCGCGCGAAGACGTCACGGTCAAGGATTTTCTGGCGCTCGACTACTTCCGATCCAGCGCGGAATGGCTGGAGCGGATTCCCCATCCGTCGTTGCGGCCGCTCGTCCTGGCGCTGGCCAACCGCCTCGCGGCGTCGGAGCCCACCCCCGGCGCGACGCAGCGGCCCGGACAGGCGGCGCTCGACGTGCTGCGCCACGCGCACACGCTGTTGCGGGCGCTCCCGTCGATCGAGGCCCGGCACGCGCTCCTCTCGCTGGGATTGACCGTCGCCGATCGCGCACCGAGCCTCGCGCGGGAATTCCTCCGCCACGCGCCCGAGGTCGTCGCGCTGGTGGAGGGATCGGTCGCGCGCTTCACCGAATGGGTCGAGGAAGGGCTCGCGATCGCCCGCACGCACCTCGAGCGCGCCGAGGCGTATTTCGCGCTGCGGTCCAAGCAGGCGGTGGAGGTCGCCGGCCGCCTGTCGCGAGGGATCCTGCTCCGGGACGTGCAGTCCGCCCTCACCTTCTATGCCGAAGCCCTGTGCGGCCGGCCGGTCGAGATCCGTCCGGGGACCGGCGCGTCGAGCGCGCTGGCGGACGGCGGCGGCGTGATCACCCTGCCCGACAAGATCACGATCTACGCCACCCCCGAGGAAAACTTCCGCTTCTACAAGGTCCTGACCCTGCACGAGGCCGGCCACCTCGAATTCGGCACGTACGATCCCCTGCCGCATCGGGTGATCGAGTGGTTTGCGGAACCAGGCGCCGCCGCGCCGCAGGAGGCGCCCCTGCGGCCGCTTGTTGGTGCCGTTCTACGCTCCCTGCTCGATCGTTTTCCCGACCCGGGGTTGGCCCAGAATCTCTGGACGATCGTCGAGGAGGCGCGCATCGATTACCTACTGCGTCGCGAGTACCCCGGCATCGCGGGCGACGTGGACCGGGTCCTCTTCGAGCAACTGCGCGGCCGACCGAAACCGGACACGCTGGCGAGGCGTGCCTCGATTCTTGAAGTGTTGCTTCAGCTTTCCGTCGCCGACACCGCCGACGTGCCGCTTCCCCTGCTCGACACGGTCGGCCGGGCCTACGAGCTGATCAAGCGTGTCCGCGCGCCGGACGCCACTGCGGAGGACGCGCTGCGGATCGTCATCGACCTCTACCCGGTGGTCGCGGACGGCATGGACGGGCCGGATCCCGTCTCGACCGAGGCGTCACCCGAGGCCGCCCCGCCCGAGTTCGATCAGCTCGCCATGGGCCACGCGCCCATCGAGCGGTTCGCCTTTCGCGACAGCCTCACCCCGCCGGCCTTCCGCGCCGAGCAGCGCGGCGGCGCGCCGGATGAGGATCGTCAGCCCACGATCTGCACCGAGGACGATCTGGCGCGCAACGCGGCGGCCGCGATCGCGCGCGCGAGCGACGGGGCCGACGACACCGTCGCCGCCGGGAGTGGGAGCGGAGCGGGCGCGTGGTACGACGAGTGGGACCTCGGCGCCCAGGAGTACCGGCGGCGCTGGTGCCGTGTGACCGAGCGGATCGCGGACGAGGGCGCGGACGACGAGGTGGAGGCGATCCTGGCCCGCGCGCGCGGGATCATCGCCTCCCTGCGGCGGCGCTTCGAAGTCCTCCGCCCCGAGGCGTTTCGGAAGGTCGCGCGGCAGGCGGAGGGCGAGGACATCGACCTCGACGCGGCGACGGCCGCCGCGGTCGACCGGCGCGCCGGCCTGACGCCGTCCGACCGGCTGTACATCCGGCGCGAGAAGAAGACCCGCGACGTCTCGGTCGCGTTCCTGGTGGACGCGAGCGGGTCCACCGGCCGCCAGTTGGCCGGCGCGTCTCGCGTGACGCTCGATAGTTGCCTGGCGCCGGATCGGCCGCGCCGGGTGATCGACGTGGAGCGCGAGGGCCTGATCCTGCTCGGCGAGGCGCTGGACGCGCTCGGCGACGAGTTCGCGCTGTTCGCCTTTTCGGGGCAATCCCGGCTCGGGGTCGAGTGTCTCGTGATCAAGGATTTCGAGACGCCGCCAGGTCCCGCCGTGCGCCACCGCCTCGGCGGGCTGCGCCCGATGGGCCAAAACCGGGACGGCGCG
>MHEO01000015.1:3335-14343 GCA_001803875.1 Nitrospirae bacterium RIFCSPHIGHO2_01_FULL_66_17
TCCGCGCCCTGGGCATCCGCCCGTTCTGCATCACGGTGGACGACGCCGCCCCGCGCTACATCGAGGCGATGTACGGGGAAGTCGGCTACACCATCATCGACGACGTCGCAACGCTGCCGGCGCGCCTGCCGACCCTCTACAAACGATTGACAACTTAGAGCGTCTGCTCGGAAAATCCCCCCATCCCCCCTTTGTCAAAGGGGGGTGAAGGGGAATTTCATCATGGGCGGGTGGACCGCTGGACGCCCGCCTACGCGGGCGTGACGGAATTTGGGGTCATTCCCGCGAAAGCGGGAATCCAGGAACCCCGTTTTGATAGGCCCTCTTAAGCCGCTAGGGCCTCGCTCCAACCATTTTGAGGGCGGTGCGAACGAGATCCGGCAGCGCCTCCGGGGTTTCGGCTACGCAGTCTGGCGCCGCGCCGGACTCGGCGGCGTAGCCCCACGCGCACCAGATGGTGACGGCGCCGAAGGCGCGACCGAGCGCCACATCGGCCGCGGTGTCCCCGATCATCACGGCGCGGCCGCTCGCGGCGTCGAACCCGCAGCGGCGGGCGGCCTCTTCGAGCACCAGCGGGTCGGGCTTCGTCGTGCCGCACGTGTCGCCCCCGATGACGGCGGAGAACGCGCCGTCGACGCCCAGCGTCGCGAGCAACCGACGGGAGATGCGCTCGGGCTTGTTGGTCACGACCGCCAGACGACCCAACTCGGCCAGGCGCGCGAGCGCGGCGGCGATCCCGGGGTACAGCCGCGTCTCCCGGGCGACGTTGACCAGATAATCCTCCTCGTACCGGGCGCGAACGTCGGCCAGGCGCGCGTCGCTCCCCTGGAGGTGGTCGTCGAAACAGGCGCGATAGAGCTGATCCATCCCCCGGTTGACCCAGGGACGAACCGCCTCGTCGGGACGGGCGGGAAGGTCGAGCCGCGCGCGGACCCGATGGACGACCGCCGCCATGTCGCTCCGGCTGTCCTCGAGGGTGCCGTCAAGATCGAGAGCGATCAGGTGCATCGTCCCTCGGCCCCCGACGTCCCGCGAGCCAGGGGCTCGACACTCCCGCGTCCGTCCGCGTGCTCCGTCACGTTCCGCCGGCCGCTCAGCGACCCCTTGTACGCCGTAAACGGGCGCGAGTTATGGCCGACCACTTCGTGGGCCAGGCCGCCGGGGATCAGCAGGATGTCCCCCGCCTCGATCGTGATGGGCGCGTCGTCGAAGTGGA
Organism: Nitrospirae bacterium RIFCSPHIGHO2_01_FULL_66_17; assembly: GCA_001803875.1. Lineage (GTDB taxonomy): Bacteria > Nitrospirota > Nitrospiria > 2-01-FULL-66-17 > 2-01-FULL-66-17 > 2-01-FULL-66-17. The sequence continues at coordinate 4,552 of MHEO01000015.1, forward strand.
ACGTGATGACGCCCGACACGGCGCCCCGAATCTCCGGCTCGTCGTGCGCGTGGCGGCTTCGCTCAAACCAGGGAGCGACCGTTTGCAGATCGTACACGGTGTAGCCGAACCGCCGCATCTCCTCGGCGACGCTCTCGGCCGTGGGGTCTTCTTTCCGGCCCCACTTCATGAGCTTCACCCCGTTGAAAAACGTCACCTCGCTGGACCGTTCCGCCATGCGTCGCCTCCTTGTCTGTCCTTGTTTCGTGGCACCGACCTCAATGCACCCCCCACCCTCCCCTCCCCCTCAAGGGGGGAGGGCAAGGGAGGGGGTGGCTCCGATTCCCCATCCACATTATCTGTGGATAACCTGAGCATAATGTGACGGATTGTGCGCGTTCCGACGTGATTGGCGCGAGAATGAGCACATTGCCTAAATCTTAGGCATGAAATTATCAATTGATTTCAAAATGATGTGGAGCATGTGGCCTTCTGATCAATCCAACCACCCATTAGAGGTGGATGGTCGCCCGATCATCCACAGCCACTTGTGGGGTGTCCGCTCGTTCCTACCATTTATATGGCCCGTGCCGGCTCCAGCGCCCGCTGAATGACCTCGGCGATCGTGTCCACCGGCACGAACTCCAGCTCGCGCCGCAGCGCTTCGGGAATGTCGTCCAAGTCGCGGACGTTGCCCTTGGGGAGGATGATCGTCTTGATGCCGGCGCGGTGCGCGGCCAACACCTTTTCCTTGATGCCCCCCACGGGCAGCACCTTTCCGCGCAGCGTGATCTCCCCGGTCATCGCCACGTCGGCGTGGACCAACCGCCCGCTCACCGCCGACACGAGCGCCGTGGTCATCGTCACCCCCGCCGAGGGACCGTCTTTGGGAATCGCACCCGAGGGCACGTGGATGTGGACGTCCTTGTTCTCGAACGCGGTCGTTGAGACGCCGAGCGTATCGGCGCGGGAACGGATGAACGATAACGCGGCCTGGGCCGACTCGCGCATCACCTCCCCCAGCGACCCCGTCAGCACGAGGCGATCCTGCTTGCCGGGATAGACCGCGGCCTCGATGAAGAGCAGTTCCCCGCCGGTCGGCGTCCAGGCAAGCCCCGTGGCGACGCCCGGACGATCGATCCGCTCGGCCATCTCGGAAAAGTGCTTGGGCGGGCCGAGGAACGTCTCGACGCCGTCGGCGCCGACGGTCACGCGGGTCGCCTTGTGCGAGGCGATGTCGCGCGCGGTCTTGCGGCACAGCGTGGCCAGCCCCCGCTCCAGGTTGCGCACGCCCGCTTCCCGCGTGTAGCCGCGGATGACGGTTCGGATCGCCGCGTCGTCCAGCGCCAGTTCCTCGGCGCGAAGACCGTGGGCGGCAAGCTGCCGCTGGAGGAGGAACCGCCGGGCGATCTCGATCTTCTCCTCCTCGGTGTACCCCGAGAGCCGCAGGATTTCCATCCGGTCGAGCAGCGGCGGCGGGATCGTCGTCTCGGTGTTGGCCGTGCAGATGAAGAGCACCCGCGACAGATCGAACGGGACGTTGAGGTAGGTGTCCGAGAACGTCATGTTCTGCGCGGGATCGAGCACCTCCAGCAGCGCGGCCGACGGGTCGCCGTGGATGCCGACGCCAAGCTTGTCCACCTCGTCCAGCATGAAGACCGGGTCGGCCGTCTCGCCGCGCCGCAGCGCCTGGATGATGCGGCCCGGCATCGCCCCGATGTAGGTCCGCCGATGGCCCCGGATCTCCGCTTCGTCGTGGATGCCGCCCAGGCTGATCCGGACGAACCGCCGTCCCATCGCCCGCGCGATCGACTGCCCGAGGCTGGTCTTGCCGACGCCCGGCGGGCCGATGAAGCAGAGGATCGGCTCGTGCGGCGCGCTCCCCGGCTTCTCCAGCCCGCGCTCCTGTCGCAGCTTCTTGACCGCCAGGTATTCGAGAATCCGGTCCTTGATCTTTTCGAGGTCGTGGTGGTCTTCATCCAGCACCTTCCGCGCCCGCTCCACGTCGATGGTCTCGCCGGTCACGCGGTTCCAGGGCAGCGTGACCATCCACTCCAGGTACGTGCGGATGATGCCGTGCTCGGGGGACGCGACGGGCGTGCGTTCGAGACGCGCCAGCTCCCGCTCCGCCTCGCGCCGAGCCTCCGGGGGGAGGTTCGCGCCGTCGAGTTGTTCCCGCAGCTCCCTGGTCCCCGCACGCTCGCTGTCCTCCTCGCCGAGTTCCTTCTGGATCGCCCGCATCTGCTCGCGCAGGTAATACTCCCGCTGCGCCTTGGTCATCGTTTCCTCGGTCTCGGTGGCGATCTTCCGGCCGAGCTCGCGCACCGCGATCTCGTGCTGGAGGATCACCACCAGGCGGCGCAGTTTTTCCCCCACCGTGTCGAGTTCCAGCAGTTCCTGCTTCACCGTGGTCTCGAGCGGCAGGGCCGCGGCCACCAGGTACGCCAGGTGCCTGGCGTCCTCGATCGACTCCACGACCCGCCCGACCTCGTCCGGAATGTCCGGCATCAGTGCGACGAACCGGCGAAACAGATCGCGGACCGACTGGGCCACGCCTTCGATTTCGATCCCCGTCTCGTCCATTTCCTTCGCGCGCTCGATGGCGGCGATCATGTACGGCTCGGTCTGCTGAAACTCCCTGATCCGAATCCGCTCGAGCCCCTGAATGAAGAGTTGGAGGGTGCCGTCGCCGGCGCGCCGGAACTGTAGAATCATGGCCGCGGTCCCGACGCGATAGAGGTCGTCGGGCCCCGCGGGCACGGCGTCGGGATTCTTCTGGCAGACCACCGCGACCAGCCGGTTGCCCTTCATCACGTCGTCGATCAGTTGGATCGATCGCTTCTGCCCGATGAGCACGGGCGCCACGGCCAACGGAAACAGGACCATCCCGCGCAGCGGGAGGATCGGCAGCACCGGCGGCAGAACGACCTCGGCTTCTCCGTTCGGATGCTCGTCGGTCATGGACGGCTCCGTTCGACCTTGGGCAGGGTGACGGAGAGAAATCCGCCTTGGTATTGCGCCGCCACCGCCTGGCAGTCGATCTCCGACGGCAGGGACACCTCCAGGCGGTACGGGCCGTAGCGGATTTCGGCGGCGTGGTAGCGCGCGTCGGCGGGACACTCGCAGCGGCGGACGCCTTCCACCACGAGCGCATCGTGATACAGCGTGATGTCGATGTCGTCCTCCGGCACGCCGGGGAGCTCCACCTTGACCACGAAGGCGTCCGGGGTTTCGGACAGGTCCGCCGGCGGCCGCCACTGCGGTCGGGCGATCACGACCCGGGGCGGCGCCCAGGGGTCGCCGAACAAGCGGACCTCGCTGCGGCTCGCCACTTCGGCGAACCGATAACTCACTCGTCGATAGCGCATGGCGTCGTTCCTGCCGCGCCGGCGGCCCGCCGTCCGACGTCTGCTGTCGGGGGCGGCGCGGGGCATCCGATGCAGGGTGGCGGTATTGTACCGGCCCGTCCGTTCGGAATGCAACGCGGCACCCGTCGCCCCAAAATTGACAACCCCTGGCCGTCGAATTACAATGGGGCTCCGTTTCGATTCCACCTCGGACCGCGAGTCCCGTGAACAACATCGGCATCATCGCCAAGTACCAACACCACGACGCCAAGCCCATCGTCGAGCAGCTCGTCACGTGGCTCGGCCGGCAGAAGAAAGCGGTCTTTCTCGACGCCGACACGGCGGGGCTCATCGGGATGAAGGCGGGCTATCCCAAACCCAAGATTCCCCCGCTCGTGGATTTGATGATCGTGCTCGGCGGCGACGGCACGCTCCTGAGCGTCGCCCGGCTGATGGAAAACCGCGACGTGCCGATCCTGGGCGTGAACCTCGGCGGGCTGGGCTTTCTCACCGAGGTCACGCTGGACGAGCTCTTTCTCACCCTCGAGAAGATCTTTAAGTCCGAGTACACGCCCGACGCGCGGCTGATGATCAAGGCCCAGGTCTTCCGTCAGGGCGAGCGCGTGGTGTCGTCCTACTGTCTGAACGACACCGTCATCAGCAAGGGCGTGCTCGCGCGGATGATCCGGCTCGAAGTGTCGATCAACGACCAGTTCGTCACCTCGATGCGGGGCGACGGCCTGATCCTCGCGACGCCGACCGGCTCGACCGCGTACTCGCTCTCCGCGGGCGGCCCGATCGTCAACCCGATGGTCGAGGCGCTGATCTTCACGCCGATCTGTCCGCACACGCTCACCAACCGCCCGATCGTCATCCCCGGCACCGCGACCGTCCAGGTAACCGTCACCAGCCGCGAGGACGGCGCGATGGTCACGTTCGACGGCCAGGTGGGGTTCACCCTGCGCCCCGACGACGTGATCGAGGTCAAGGCCGCGGAGCACAAGATCACGCTGATCCGCGCGCCCCAGAAAAACTACTACGGCATCCTCCGGGAAAAATTGAAGTGGGGCGAGGGCTGAGTCGTTTCGCCATCTGGGCCTGCCTCGCGTTGCTGCCGTGGACTCCCTCCCCCGCCCGGGCCCAGGCCGACGGGCCATGGACCAGTTGGCGGATCGGCGCGCTGGTCCGGGCGCTGGCCGTCCAGGGCGATTCGATCTGGATCGGCACCGCGAATGGCATGCTCAACTTCCACATCCCGACCGAGCAACATCGGGTCTACACCACCAAGGACGGCCTGCTGAGCAACGTGATCCTCGGGATCACGGTCGGCCCCAAGGGCGACGTGTGGATCGGCACCTACGGCGGCGGGTTGACACGATTTGACGGCAAGAGCCGCTGGACCACGTACACGCCGTACGGCGTGGGGATGACCGGCAATTACCGAGCGTCCTACGCGCGCTATAAACCCGGCGACGGGTTGGGCGACCTCTGGGTCTATCAGACGATGTTCCGGCCCGACGGCACGCTCTGGGCGGCCACCTGGAAGGGCGCGAGCCGGTACAACGGGAAGACGTTCACCACGTACACCACCGCCGACGGTCTCGCGGACAAGTGGGTCTATTCGATGGCCATCGACCGCGACGGCCGCTTTTGGTTCGGCACCGAGGGTGGGGTGACGCGGTACGACGGCAAAACCTGGAAGAGTTGGACCCACGCCGACGGTCTGGGGGCGGACGCGCCGACCACGGATTCCCGCTCATCGGGCGCGTACCAAACACCAAGCCCGCACCACGAGCAAACGAAGAAAACCATCGCGGACTACAATCCCAACTACGTCCTGTCGGCGGCGATCGACGCCGGGCAGGTCAAGTGGTTCGGCACGTGGGGCGGCGGGCTCGCCCGCTTCGACGGCAAGACGTGGAAGAACTACACGACGCGAGACGGCCTCGCCGGCAACGTGGTCGGCGCCATTGCGATCGATCCACGCGGGGTCTTGTGGATCGGGACCGACGCGGGCGTCAGCCGGTTCGACGGCGCGCGCTTCACGAACTTCACGACCGCCGACGGCCTCTTTCACGACGCGGTCTACGCGGTGGCGATCGACAAGACCGGCGCGAAGTGGTTCGGAACCTACGGGGGCGTGAGCCGGTACACCGGCGACTGACGTCTCGCGACCGTAGGCCGAAAGACCTACGATGAACGGCCCTTCCAGGGTCTTCCAGTCCCTTTCAGTATGTTTGCCGTTGACATCCTTCCGGCGCCTCGGCTAGGATGAAGGCTCTTCGGGGGGCGAACCGCCCTTCCGTCGGATCACGACGATGGAGCACGGCATGAATCAGCAACCGGACGGGTATGGCATCGTGGTCGTCGGCGCGGGTCCGGCCGGGATGGCCGTGGCCGGCCAGTTTTCCAAGAACGGCCACCGCGTCATCATCGTCAATCGCGATTGCAAGGTGGGCGGGCTCGCGGAGTACGGCATCTTTCCCAGCAAGCACCGCCTGCGGACGGGCTTGCAGAAGACCTATCGCGACATCCTGGCCCGGCCCAACGTGTCCTACTTCGGCAACGTCAGCGTCGGGCGCGAGAAGGACCTGACGGTCGACGAGCTGCGCGGCCTGGGCGCCGACGCGATCGTGTTCGCCACCGGCGCGCAGGGCACGAAGACGATCGGCGTGGAGGGCGACGACGCGCTCGGCGTGTTCCACGCCAAGGATCTCGTCTACCACTACAACCAGCTCCCCGGCTTCTCCGAGCGGCCGTTCGACGTCGGCCAGCGCGTGGCGGTGATCGGGATCGGCGACGTGATGATCGACATCGCGCACTGGCTGATCCGCTACAAGAAGGTCCAGGAGGTCGTCGCGGTCGTGCGCCGCGGCCCCGCCGAGCGCAAGTACAACCCCAAGGAAACCCACTCGGTCTGCTCCAACATCGACAAGGATGCGCTCGCGAAGGAGTTCGCCAGGATTCGGGAGCGCCTGGAGGCCGTGGGCCAGAACCCCGAACAGATCCACACCGACATGGTGGGCGAGTTCAAGAAGTGCGACCCCGCCGTGAGCGGCACGATGATGCGCTTTCGTTTCCTCTCCTCGCCCCGCCGCGTTCTGGTCGACGCGCAGAACCGCGTCCGCGCGCTCGAGGTCGAAAACACCCGCCTGGAGCGCACGGGCGACGACACGGCGGCCAAGGGCACGGGCACGGTCGATGAGATCCGCTGCGACAGCGTGATCTTCGCGGTCGGCGATCGCGTCGACGACACGGTGGGGCTGCCCTATAAAAACGGAATGTTCATCACCAACCCGACGCCCTCCGGCCACGAGCCGGACGATGCGTGGTTTCAGGTGTACGACGAGGCCTCGGGCAAGCTCGTGGACGGCGTGTTCGTCGCCGGCTGGGCGCGCAAGGCCAGCGAGGGCCTGGTCGGCATCGCCAAGCGCGACGGCGAATGGTGCGGCGAGGTCGTTCAGCGCTCCCTCGCGAATCGCGCGCCGCGACCGGCCCGCCGCCTCGACGAGGTCCATCGGGAGATCCAGACCCTGCTGGAATCCCGCCGGCCCGACGCCGTGACCAAGGACGACCTCCAACTTCTCGCCGAGATCGAACGCGAGGAAGCGATCAAGGCGGGCATCGAGGAGTTCAAGTTCCCGACGAACCGGGACATGCTGGCGGCCATCCGCCAGCGCCGCATGCTGGTCGGCGGCGCGGAGTGCGCGCCCGCCTGACTCGGCCCATGCCTCCCCACCCCCAGCAAGGCGGTCCCCCGGGCGGCGGCCCGCAGGGAGATCCGGTTCAGGCCGCGCTCGATGCGTTCCTGCCCGCGTTCCCGGCAGGTCCGAAGGCCGTCGAGCGCGTGACGCTCGATGACGCGTGCGGGCGCGTCGCCGCCGAGGACCTCGCGGCCGCGACCGATTCCCCGCCCTTCGCGCGCGTGATCGTGGAAGGCTACCTGGTCCGCGCCGAGGACGCCGAGTCGGTATCCGACACCCACCCGGTCTCGTTCACCCTCGCGGGCGCGATCCGTCCCGGAGACGTCGCGCCCAAGAGCGTCGCCGCCAAGACGGCGTGGGAGGTCACCACCGGCAGCGCCGTCCCGACCGGCAAGCTGGCCGTCATCCGCCAATGGGACGCGACGCGCAAGGACACGACGGTCACCACCACCCGCCCCGTCCAGGAGGGCGCGAACATCGAGGCGCAGGGCTGCGACGTGAAGCGCGGCGCCGTCGTCGTGCCCAAGGGCACGCGGCTGGGACCGGATGAGATCTGTGCCCTGGCCGCGCAGGGGCTCGATGCGATCCCCGTCGCCACGCCGCCCATCGTCGGCCTCTTCGGTTCCGGCAACGAGGTGATCCCGCACACCGCCCGCCTCACGCCCGGCGCGATCTGGGACTGCAACATCCCCGCGCTCTCGGCGTTCGTGCGGCAGGAGGGCGGGATCCCCAAGCCCTACGGCATCGTCCGCGACGACTTCGACACGTTCCTGCGCGCGCTCAAGACCGCGCTCCCCCACTGCGGGATGATCGTCATCGCGGGCGGCACGGCGGTCGGCGGCCGGGACTTCATCAAAGACCTCGTCGCCGCGCTGGGCCCGCCCGGCGTCCTCGTCAACGGCGTGCCCATGCGCTCCGGCAAACCGCTCATCATGGGCGTGGCCGGTCAGGTGCCGATCGTCTGCGTCGCCGGCCACCCGCCGGAAGCCCTCCGCGGATTCCGCCTCTTCGGCATCCCGGCGCTGGCGAGGCTGCTGGGGCGGAACATCGCACCGCAAGCCGGCTGATCCGCGAACGCGTCGTCAGCTAGCCCTCGCCTACTCGCTACTTCAGCAATCTATCGTAGTCCGCGTGGCTCCCGATCCAGAACCAGAGCACGCCGTCGGGAACCTCGACACCAAGGGCACGGTAGAATAGCCCCACACGGACGGACCGGAAGCGGCCCACTTTCTTGAAGTGCAGGGATGGATGGCGGGGGTCTTGTTTCAGCAGCGCAAAACTTTTATCGGCGAGTTCTTGTACGGACTGCGGGAGGAGGCGGTACGCGCTCCAAAACTCGGGCGAGGCGAAGTGCTTCAAAGCTCGGAACGGCGCCCGGACTCAAACGCTTTGAGCGCGGTATTCGCCAAAGCATCAAGTCGGCCCATCCGTGCATCCTCTTCGATTTGCCGGTCCCACGCGTCGGCGTCAAATGTGCGGAACCATCGGCGAAATGCCTCCAGTTCCGACGGCGCCAAATGCTCGATCGCGCGTTCAATGTCTTCGATCTTGCTCATACGAACCTCATCCGTGTCAGATGGCCTCCAGTGTAACAAGTTCTTCAGCCCAGCGCCAGATATCGAGGAGCCAAGAAGGATCAGCCCTTTGACCTGTGACAACCTCATGCCAGGCCAGATACCGCGGAAAGACGGCGAAGCGCGGGCGGCCTGTCACATGTCAGGGGCTGACCCCAATGAAACTCCTGACCCCAATGAAACTCAACGAGGACGCAAGATCAAAATAGTAGTTGGGGAGCGCGACGACGACCAAGTCACTTGCCCGATAGAAGCTCTGCGCCTCAGTGACCGACACGTATGAGGGCAGCGAGAGGAGGTAGTTATTGGTGTAGGGGCTCTTGGAAAGGACCGCCGCGCCGATCTGATCATTGAGCATGTCGATCTGTTCTCGCGTGACGTCGTCACGGAACAGCACGAGGATCTGGTCCGGAACATATCGATTCGTGGAAGGCGCGGGCTCCGTTTGATCGCCGCACGCCCCGAGCCCCACGGCAAGGGCAAGCAAGATGCCTGGCATTCGGGGTAGTCGTTTCAGGGCGTCACCCCTCATCAGGTCCTCGGTTGCAAGACCACCATCTCCCCCCTCTTATGCGCTCTAAAAAAGGGCTTACAAGGTGAAATAGTTTCTTCGCCGGAGATTACGAACATCTAACACAATGGGTCTCCTGGATTCCCGCTTTCGCGGGAATACCCCCCAATTCCGTCACGCCCGCGCAGGCGGACGTCCAGCGGCCCACCCACTCCTGCGACGATCGGACATTTTCTTGGGGGCTCTAAAAAGGGGGGTTCCGGGGTCTTAATGGACCAACCCTTATCGCATCTCCCGCCGCTCGAACCCTCTCCCCGTCCCCCACCCTCTGCCCGGCGTGCGCGGCGCATCGGGCATGGATGGACGAATCACGGGATTCTGACGTGGACTGATGACGCGGCGCTCGGTGTTGACCGTGAAGGTGCGCTCGCGCGGTGGATTGAGGCGGAGTTCACGTCTGGGTAGCCTCGGCTGGGGAACAAACACCCTGGCGATGTCTTCGGTCACGACGCCGCCACGGATGTGCACGCGCGACGGAGGAACGCGGTAGGGGCGGACGATGCGACCTTGAAATCTGTCGGCGTCGGCGTAGACCCAGAACCGAGGGTCGCGGCCGATCGAGATGTGGATGCTCGCCGGCGCCCAGGCAATGACCGGACCCGAGATGATCCACGTCA
>MHEO01000015.1:14488-14654 GCA_001803875.1 Nitrospirae bacterium RIFCSPHIGHO2_01_FULL_66_17
CGGCCGCCACACGCGCCCGTGCGCGGGTTCCCACACCCAGTCGCCGTACGCCCCCAAGCTTTGCACGTCGGGCGGCCCCTCATGGGACCAGGCCGACGACGCGCGATCCTCGTCGTCATCATCGTGGGCCCACGCCGGCACGCTCCCCACCGCGAGCACCGCTCCC
>MHEO01000015.1:14741-14810 GCA_001803875.1 Nitrospirae bacterium RIFCSPHIGHO2_01_FULL_66_17
TGCGCTTATTCACGGCATGCGGAGGGATCTGATGAGAAAATCCCCCCTCACCCCCCTTTTCCAAAGGGG
>MHEO01000015.1:14859-23879 GCA_001803875.1 Nitrospirae bacterium RIFCSPHIGHO2_01_FULL_66_17
GGGGAGGGAAAGGGAGGGGGTGGTCTTGTGCATTTTCCACGCAGTTACCCCCCTTTGAAAAAGGGGGGATGGGGGGATTTCGCCTTACGCAGGTGAACCCAGGTTCAGGGGAACCAACAGATTCAAGTATTACTTGAAGTTGATTATCGTATCGGTCTGACGAAGCTAAAAGGAACCAGAGATGGCAACCAGCAGCACCCCATCACCATACGTCGGGCCGCCCACCAGGATCGTGCCGTTGTTCGAGAGGCGAAACGTTGTGTCGAGGAGGCGCTTTGAGCCATCGGTGATGGTCACCAGGAGTTCGAGGCTCCCACCCGAGAGGCCGAAGGGGTACAGATCCAGGGTTCGCCCGCCGGGCAGCGGCATCGCGTGCTTGGCGCCGAGCGCCGTGCTGAAGGGTCGGGTTTCGAGAAGCTTGTAGCTGGAGTACTTCATCGACCCGAGTTGGGCGCGGATTTTCGCGAGGGCCGGATCGACGGACGTGCCCGCGTTCGACGCGTGGATGACCTGCACGGTCAGGCTGACCGAACTCTGGGACCGAGCCGGAGCGGATACGGTGATCGCGGCAAGGACCAGGGCGGTGACAAGAGCGGCTGGGCGGGTCATGTCTCGGTCGCGGCGGGCGCCGGTTGATCGTCCGCGTCGAACAACCAGATGATCGTCATCCGCCCCCCGTTCCCCGGAATCACCATGACCGGACCCGCCGCGTCCAGCCGCTCGATGTCGACGCGGTTGGACGGCTCGGGGCCTGGCGCCGACCACAGGACGCCGATCACCAGCGCCGCGAGCGCCGCCGAACCGGCCAAGACCGGCCAGGGATCAAACCAGCGCGTGACATCATAGAGGAGCCGCCGACGCCGTGTCAAGGCGGGCGCGGCCCGTCGCGGCGGCCACCCGATCGCCGAGAGGTCCCGCTGCGCGTCGGCCGAGACCTGCTCGCGCAGCGCCGCGCCGACGCGCCGATACGTCTCGAGGGTGCGCCGGCATGCCTCGCACGCGGCCAGGTGGCGGACGACCGCGTCGCGCTCGGGTCCGAAGACCTCGTCGTCCGCAAACGCGCTCAGCGCGGGTTCAAGCGTGCCGCACTCGCGATCTTCGACGTTCGGATTCATCCCTCGTGGTGCTCCCGCAGCAACGCCTGAAGGCGCTTTCTCGCATAGTGTAATCGCGACATCACGGTGCCGGTCGCGCACTCAAGCGTCTTGGCGATCTCCTCGTAGGACAGGCCCTCGACCTCGCGCAGGACCACCGCGGCGCGCTGCTCGGGCGTGAGGGTCTTCATCGCGGCCTCGATCGCGGCCCCCAGCTCCTTGCGCCGCACGCCGGTGTCCGGCGCCTCCAGCGTGCCGGCCAACCCGACGGCATCGGGGTCCTCATCGACGCCGAGCGCCTCGTCGTACGAGGTCGTCGGCGTCCGGTGCTCGGCCTTCCTGAGATGATCGAGGCAGACGTTGGTCACGATGCGGCGCAGCCAGGTGAAAAACGCCGCCTCGCCGCGAAAACGGTCCAGGCTCTGGTAGGCCCTCAGAAACGCCTCCTGGGTGAGGTCCATCGCCGTCTCATGGTGACCGAGCATCCCCATCGCGACCTGGTAGGCGCGCCGCCGGTGGCGGGTCACGAGCTCGCCGAACGCGTCGGCATCGCCTCGCCGGGCCTTGGCAACCCAGACGGCGTCGTCATCCCCGGGTGTCGTCAGCTCGCCCCCACCGGACGCGACGCCTCCCCCACCGGACTTAGACGTCGAATCGGGCCCGGACATTCAATGGAGGAGCCGCGGCGGGGATCGGGCGTTTGGCGACACGGCGCGAGCGGTCGGCGATGCAGGCATCGAGCAGGCGGCGGGCTTCGGTGAGGAGCGCGGGATCGGGCTTGAGGCGATCTCGCAGCGCCGGCGGCAACCGCAAGGCCTGCCGGAGAAAGGCGTGCGTGCCCGGCGAGAGGGACCATGCCGACGGGCAGCCGATCGGACCCGCTTCCCGGGTGAGGGTTCCGTGACACGACGCACACACGGTTCCGCCGAGATGAGGGACGAAGAACCACCGCGCCCCGCCCGCATCGGTCGCCGGATGCCGGCCGACCAGACAGCGATCCACGCGGGGCTGATACCCCGTGGCCCGCAGGAGCGCGAGGAGGAAGAAGACGTTCACTCGCGCGCCGTCGGCTCCCGCTTCGAGGGCCTGGAACGCGCGCAGCAGGAGGGCGAACGTCTCGCGCGACGGCTGTTCCTCGGGCAGGAGCGCCCGCGCGGCGTTCGCCATGGCCGCCGCCCACGTCAGCCGGTCGAAATCCTCCCGCAGCGCCCGAAACGAGTGGATGGCGTCCACCTGGTTGACGCGCCGCAGGACGCCGGTCCGCGCGCCGAAGAGGATCGCGTGGCCGTAGGAGAACGGTTGCAGCGCGCTCCCGAAGCGGCTCTTCATCCCCCGCGCGCCCCTCGCCACGCCTTTGAGGAGGCCGTGGTCCAGGGTCAGGAGCGTGACCAGCGTGTCGGCTTCCCCAAGCTTCTGGCCGGCAAGGACGATCGCTTGGCTCTCGAAGAACATGGCCGTCCCCTAGAAGTGTGTCCGACTATTCCAGCCCAGGAGCTTGTTCAGGAATGCGCCAGATGCCAGGCGGAGCGAGGAATCCCCTCTAGCGTGACGGACGAATGCTGCTTCCCGCCGGAGCGTACTGAGTCGTACGTGAGGAGGGATTCCGAAGCGACAACACCGCAGATGGTCATTCATGGACAGGCTCCTAGAGAAGATGTTGCAGGAGCGCGGTGGCCAGGCCAAGATAGATCACCAGCCCGGTGATGTCGTTGGCCGCTGTCACGAACGGACCGGAGGAGATCGCGGGGTCGAAGCCGAGCCGTCGGAGCAGGATCGGCATCAACGTGCCCATGACCGACGCGACCGTGATCGCGATGAACATCGACACGCCGACGACCACGCCCAGCATGGCCGGCCCGCGCCACGCCTGGGCCACCAGGCCGACGATCGCGCCGCAGATCGTGCCCATCAGCACGCCGACCACGAATTCCTTCACGAACACGGCCCGCAGGTCGGCCGACTCGATGCGGCCGGTCGCCAGCCCCCGCACGACCAGGGTCGAGGTCTGCAGGCCAATGTTGCCGCCCATCGCGGTGATCACCGGGATGAAGCTCGCCAGGGCGATCACCTGCAGGATCGTCGGCTGGAACAGCCACACGAAGACGCCGGTGATCAGCCCCCCCACCAGGCTGGTCAGCAGCCAGGGCAGGCGCATCCGGGCGGCCCGGAAACTCGACATCTGGAAGAGATCCGCCTCGCTCGCGCCGGCGAGCTTCAAGATGTCCTCCGTGGCCTCCTCGCGGATGACGTCCACCACGTCGTCCACGGTGATGATCCCGACCAGCTTGCCGTCCTTGTCCACCACCGGGATGGCCAGGATATTGTAACGGGCGACCAGTTTGGCCACCTCCTCCTGGTCCATGTCGGTCACGACGCTGATCACGTCGGTGGTCATGATCTTCTTGAGCGGGGTGCCCGGCGCCACCACCAACAACTGCCGGAGCGAGACGACACCCACCAGCCGCCCTTCGGCGTCGGTCACGTACAGATAGAACACCATCTGCTTGGCCGAGGTTTCCTGCAGGTGAGCAATGGCGTCCTTGACCGTCGTCTCCTCCTGCAGCGAAACGAAGTCGGTGGTCATGATCCCGCCGGCCGTCTCCTCGGGATACTGGAGGAGGTCCTCGACCTCTTCGGAATCCTCCGTCTTCATCAGCCGGAGGATGTCCTGCGCCTTCTCCTCCGGAAGATTGCCGAGGATGTCGGCCACATCGTCCGACGACAGCTCGCGCAGGGCCACCACCACGTCGTGGGGCGGCATGTCCTGCAAGAGGTCGCCGACCGCGTGCGGCTCGGTCTCCCGCAGCACGGCCGCCTTCAACTTCACGTCGCGGATCACTTCGAACACGGTTCGCTTTTCCTGGACGGTCGCGAGATGGCGGATCACCTGGGCGAGATCGGCCGCGCGCATCTTGTTCGCCATGTTCGACAGGTGCGTGATCGCTCCCCGGCGCAGAAACTTCCGGAAGCTCTCCAGGATGAGAGCGAACTTCGCGTCGGTCATGTGTACCCGAGTTCCCGGAGGGCCCGCGGACTCTGCCGCCACGCCTCCTCGACCGTCACCCAGAGCGACAGGAACACCTTCCGGCCCGTGACGCGCTCCAGCTCGATCCGGGACTCCTCCCCGACCCGCTTCATCATCGCGCCGCCCGAACCGATCAGGATTCCCTTCTGGGACGCCTTCTCGACCACCACGGTCGCCTTGATCGTGACCAGCCCCTTCTCGTCGTCCTCGATGAACTCGTCGATCCGCACGGCGACCGCGTGGGGCACCTCCTGGCGCGTGTGGCGGAGGATGGGCTCCCGGATCCACTCGGCGGCCAGGGCGCGGAGCGATTGATCGGTGTACTCATCCTCAGGATATGCCGCCTCGCCCTCGGGCAGGCGGGCGACGATGGCGTTCAAGAGATCCGTGAAATCGTCGTCGCGCGTGGCCGAGATCGGGAAGATCTCGGCGAACTCGAACAGCGACCGGCTCTCGTCGATCATCGGCAGCACGCGCGGCTTCTCGACGCGGTCGACCTTGTTGAGGATGAGCAGCACCGGCGCCCGCCGCGGACGCAGGAGATCGAGGACTGCGCGATCCCCCGGCCCCAGCGGGGCGGTCACGTCGACCAGAAACAGGATCACGTCGGCCTCGTCCAGGGCCGCTCGCGCGGCCCTGACCATGGCCTCGTTGAGGAGGTGGCGCGGCTTGTGGAGGCCCGGCGTGTCGACGAAGATAAGTTCCGCGCCCGGCACGCGACGGACGCCGATCACGCGCGTTCGCGTCGTCTGCGGCACGTCCGAGACGATCGCCACCTTCTCGCCGACGAGACGGTTGATCAGCGTGGACTTCCCCACGTTGGGCCGGCCCACCAGGGCGATCGTCCCGCTCCGAAACCCGCCCGCCGCTCTAGCGTGACGCTCAAGAGTTGCCTCGCGGCGATCCGTCGGGGGAGAGATCCCGCGCCGGCTCACCGGCGGCTTGCGATCCGAGGGAGCGGCCGCGGTCATCGGGCCCTCGGGGCGGCGTCTTCGAAACGATACGTGAGTTCGCCCGGCCGCCCCATCCCCAACCGCTCGCGGGCGAGCGTTTCGATGGTCAGGGGATCCTTCCTGAGGCGCTCGATCTCGAGGCGCAGGGCGGCGTTCCGCGCGTCGATCGCGGCGATGTCCCGTTCGAGGCGGTCGCGGCGATCGACCATCCGCAGGGAGGTCAGCAGCCCCCGCTCGCCCGCGACCAGGCCGAACACCAACCACAGCAGGGCGGGCAATCCGACGACGAGGACCGCGAACTGGAAGAACCGCTTGCGCTGCGCGGCGTCGTCCTTCCGGCGATTGGACCGCGACCACTGCCCGCCGCGGGGCACCCGGGCGCGCGACGGCGCCCCCGCGCTCGTTCGCCCGCGGATCATCCCCGGCGACCCCGCCGCGTCGATCGCGCGACGCCGAACAGGTCGGCCGCGTCGAACCGGCCCGCCTCGGCCAGATCCTCCTCGATGCGCAGCACCTGGTTGTATTTGGCGACGCGGTCGGTGCGCGACAGCGAGCCGGTCTTGATCTGCCCCGCGTTCACCGCCACCGCGAGATCCGCGATCGTGGTATCCTCCGTCTCCCCCGATCGGTGCGAGACCACGACTCCGTAGCCCGCCGCTTGCGCCGCCTCCACCGTTTCCAGCGTCTCGGTGATGGTGCCGATCTGATTGAGCTTGATCACAATGGCGTTCGCGCACCCCTCGGCGATCCCGCGGGCCAGCAGCGAGGCGCTGGTGACGAAGAGATCGTCGCCGACCAGTTGGACGCGCGCCCCCAGGCGCTCGGTCAGGAGGCGCCAGCCCTTCCAATCGTTCTCGGCCATGCCGTCCTCGATCGAGACGATCGGAAACCGCCCGATCAGGTCCTCGTACCACGCCACAAGCTCCTCGGAGGACCGGACGGCGCCCCGCCCCGCCTTGAAGACGTATTTCCCCTTGGCATAGAGCTCGCTGGACGCGACGTCCAGGGCCAGCGCCACGTCGCGGCCCGGCTCGTACCCGGCGTCCGAGATCGCCTGCATCATGAGCGTCAGGGCCTCCTCGTTGGACGCCAGCCTCGGCGCGAACCCGCCCTCGTCGCCCACTGCGGTGGTGTGCTTGGCCTTGCGCAGCCCGTCCTTGAGCGACTGAAAGACCTCCGCGCCCATCCGCAGCGCCTCCCCGAACGAGGCCGCGCCGCGCGGAATGATCATGAACTCCTGTACGTCGATCCCGTTGTCGGCGTGGGCGCCGCCGTTGAGGATGTTCATCATCGGCACGGGCAGGCGGCAGGCGCGCACCCCGCCCAGGTAACGGTACAGCGGCACGCCCGCCTCGGCCGCCGCGGCGTGCGCCGTCGCCATCGACACGCCGAGGATCGCGTTGGCCCCCAGCTTGTGCTTGGTCGGCGTGCCGTCCATCTCGATCATCATGCGGTCGATCAGCGCCTGCTCGGCCGCGTCGTACCCCACGAGCTGCGGGCCGATCGTGTCGTTGACGTGCCGGACCGCCTTGAGCACGCCCTTGCCCCGGTAGCGCTTCGGATCGCCGTCGCGCAGCTCGACGGCCTCGCGCTCGCCGGTGGACGCGCCCGACGGCACCGCCGCGCGGCCGCTCGCGCCGCTGTCCAGCACGACCTCCACCTCGACCGTGGGCGCGCCGCGGGAATCCAGAATCTCCCGCCCGTACACCTGAACGATCTCGCTCATACCCTCATTCCTCTTCGGTGTGGGGATGCGGACTCGCGCCCCCTCGCATTTCCGATTCGCGCACCTCGCCCTCGAAGTCCCAGTCCTCCCGGTGCTTGTGGCAGTCCCGGCACACCTTGCCTTGCATGGGCAACTTCTTGTGCGGCGCCTCGATTTTCATCGGCTCGTGGCACTGGGTACAGAAGCGGTCGGGCACCTTCGCCTTGAACGGTCCCCGCAGCTTCTCCTCGCTCTCGACGAAGTGCTCCACGATCATCCCCAGCCCCCGCATCTGCGCCTCGACGACCCCGAGCGGCCCCGGCCCCGAGTGACACATGATGCAATCGGGATGATCCTCCGCCGCGTTGGACGCCTTCCATCCCTTGCCCGGCCGCTCCATCTCGTGGCACGACACGCAGAACGCGGGGCTGCGCTCCAGCGCCCGCCCGGCCGTCGAAAGCCCGACCCCCGCGATCAGCACGCCGACCCCAATTGCCGCCCATCGAGCCCACCTCACGGCGCAAGCCGCGCCTTCAACAACTCATTGACCTTCGCCGGGTTCGCCTTGCCCTGCGTCCGCTTCATCACCTGGCCGACGAAATGCCCGAAGAGCTTGTCCTTCCCGGCCCGGTATTGCGCGAGTTCCTTGGGCGAGTCGGCGATGACCTGATCGATCACCGCGGCAAGCTCCCCCGCGTCGCTCACCTGGGTGAGTCCCCTGGCCGCGACGACGGCGTCGGCCTCCGCCCCCGTGCGATACATCTCCTCGAAGACGGTCTTGGCGATCTTCCCGCTGATCGTCCCCGCGTCGATCAACGCGAACAACGCGGCCAACGATTTCGGCGTGACGCGGCACGTGTCGATTTCCGCGCCTTCGGCGTTGAGCAGGGCGAGCAACTCGCCCATGATCCAGTTCGCGGCGGTCTTCGGCGGCGCGCCGTGGCGGAGGGTCGCCTCGAAGTAGTCCGCCAGCGCCCGGCTGCCGGTGAGCACCGTCGCGTCGTACGCGGACAGGCCGTGGTCGGCGGCGAACCGCGCCCGCTTCGCCTCGGGCAATTCCGGCAGCGCGGCGCGGATCTCGGCGATCCACGCCGCCGGCGCCGCGATCGGCACCAGATCCGGCTCGGGGAAATAGCGGTAATCGTGCGCCGCCTCCTTGGAGCGCATCGTCACCGACACCCCCCGCTGGGGATCGAACAGGCGGGTTTCCTGGACGATGCGTCCGCCGTCTTCGACCACGCCGATCTGGCGCTCGACCTCGTACTCGATCGCGCGCTTGACGTAGCGGAACGAATTGATGTTCTTCAACTCGACCCGCGTGTTGAGCGTCTCGCTGCCCGCCGGGCGGATCGACACGTTCGCGTCGCAGCGGAAACTCCCTTCCTCCATGTTGCCGTCGCAGATGCCGAGGTAGACGACCAGCTCGCGCAGCGCCTTCAGGTACGCGACCGCCTCGTCGGCCGAGCGCAGGTCGGGCTCGCTGACGATCTCCAGCAGCGGCGTGCCCGCGCGGTTCAAGTCGACGTGGCTCGCGCCGTCGCCGACGTCGTGCAGGTTCTTCCCCGCGTCCTCCTCCAGGTGCGCGCGGGTCAGCCGGATGCGCTTGGGCGCACCCTCCGGTCTAGCGTGACGCTCGATCGTTGCCTCGCGCGCGATGTCGAGCCACCCGCCCTCGCAGATCGGCAGCTCGTACTGCGAAATTTGGTATCCCTTGGGGAGATCGGGGTAAAAGTAGTTCTTGCGGGCGAACCGGCTCGACGCCGCGATCGTCGCGTGCACCGCCAGCCCGAGCCGCACGGCGAATTCCACCGCCCGCTTGTTGACGACGGGCAGGACGCCCGGCATCCCGAGGCAGATCGGGCACACCTGGGTGTTGGGCTCGGCGCCGAACGCGGTGGCGCAGCCGCAGAACATCTTGGAGCGCGTCAACAGTTGCGCGTGGACCTCGAGCCCGATCACGGTCTCGTAGGCGGTACGCGCGGGGGTGATCGTCGTCATCGTGTGTTCATCCTCTAAATCCCCCCTTGCCCCCCTTTGACAAAGGGGGGATGGGGGGATTTGATTTCTGCACGTGTGAACCGAAACTCATAGAATCTAGCCGCCCAGATTCGGCTTCGTTACTCGCCAATTCGTGGCCTGCTCGTACGCGAACGCCGCCCGCAGCACCGTCTCCTCGTCGAAGGTCTTGCCGATGAGTTGCAGCCCGATCGGCAGCCCCTCGGGGGAGAACCCGCACGGCATCG
>MHEO01000015.1:23888-32813 GCA_001803875.1 Nitrospirae bacterium RIFCSPHIGHO2_01_FULL_66_17
CCTCGTCGAAGGTCTTGCCGATGAGTTGCAGCCCGATCGGCAGCCCCTCGGGGGAGAACCCGCACGGCATCGACAGCGCCGGTACGCCGGCCAGATTGACCGAGATCGTGAAGATGTCGGAGAGGTACATCTGCAGCGGGTCCTGTGTCTTCTCGCCCAGCCGGAACGCGGGCGTCGGCGCGGTCGGCGTCGCGATCACATCCGCGCGCTCGAACGCCCGGTCGAAATCCCGCTTGATCAGCGTGCGGACGCGCTGGGCCTTCGCGTAGTACGCGTCGTAGTAGCCCGACGACAGCGCGTACGTCCCCAGCATGATCCGGCGCTTCACCTCGGGGCCGAAGCCCTCGGCGCGGCTCCGGACGTAGAGATCGATCAGGTCGTCCGGGGCCTTGGCGCGGTGGCCGTAGCGGACGCCGTCGTAGCGGGCGAGGTTGGAGCCGGCCTCGGCCGTGGCGAGCAGGTAGTAC
The DNA here is from genome assembly GCA_001803875.1 of Nitrospirae bacterium RIFCSPHIGHO2_01_FULL_66_17. Lineage (GTDB taxonomy): Bacteria > Nitrospirota > Nitrospiria > 2-01-FULL-66-17 > 2-01-FULL-66-17 > 2-01-FULL-66-17. The sequence goes on from MHEO01000015.1 coordinate 24,356, forward strand.
ACCGCCACGGCGTACTCGGTGTGCGGCAGCGACACGTCGACCGGGATCGCGCCCTCGCGCTCCAACGCCGCGATCGCGGCCTTCACCGCGTCCTCCACCGATCGATCCATCCCGGCAATAAAGTATTCCTTCGGCACGCCGACGCGCAGCCCGCGCACGCCACGCCCCAAACCCGCGGTAAAGTCGGGGCACGCCACGTCGGCCGACGTCGAGTCGAGCGGGTCATGGCCCGCGATCGCGTTCATCATCAGGGCGCAATCGGTCACGTCCTTGGTCAGCGGCCCGATCTGATCGAGCGACGAGGCGAACGCGACCAGGCCGTAACGCGACACGCGGCCGTAGGTCGGCTTCAGGCCCGTCACCCCGCAGCACGCGGCCGGCTGGCGGATCGAGCCGCCCGTGTCCGACCCCAGCGCGCCCGCGCACTCGTCGGCCGCCACCGCCGCCGCCGAGCCGCCAGACGATCCCCCCGGGATCCGCGTCCGATCCCACGGGTTCCTGGTCACGCCGAACGCCGAGTTCTCGGTCGAGGAGCCCATCGCGAATTCGTCCATGTTCGTCTTGCCGACGAAGACCGCCCCCTGCGCGCGCAAGCGCGCCACCACGGTGGCGTCGTAGGGCGGGATAAACCCTTCGAGAATCTTCGACGCGCAGGTCGTCTTGACGCCCGTCGTGCAGAGGTTGTCCTTGAGCGCGATCGGGATGCCGGTCAACGGCGTGACGCCCTCACCGCTTCGCAACCGCCGATCCGCGGCGTCGGCTTGGGCGCGCGCGGCCTCGCGGCAGAGCGTGAGGTAGGCATGGATCTCCCCGTCCACCGCCGCGACCCGCGCCTCCACGGCATCCAGCAATTCCCGCGCGCCGATCGCGCGGGTCTTGAGCAGCTCGTGGGCCTCGCGGATCGTCAATGTCCACAGATCGGTCGTCACCTCACCCCCATGGTGTCACGCCGCCGCGCCCGCGTGCCGGCGCAACCACGCCACGGCGTCGTCGGCCGTGGCGACGTCCCCCGCCAGTTGCGCCTCGCGGAGCAGGGCGAGGTACTTGCCCACGACCGGCCCCGGCGCCATTCCGAACTCGGCCATGACGCGGCGACCGTCGATCAGCGGGGGCGGCAGGCCCTTGCGTTCCCGGTCGAGCGCCGCCAGCGTCGCGATCCGCGCGCGCATCGCCCGGTAATTGGACAGATCCGGCACGCCGGACGGCGGCAGGGTCGCCATGCCGTCGGCCCACATCACCATCAAAAGCTGCTCCCCGGCCTGGGCATCGGCGAAGAAATAACGCTCGATCGTCGAGTTCTTCATGTCGGCGATGTCGCCGTGGACCAGCAGGAGGTGGTGCGCCACCAGCCACGCGAGCCGATCCGCGTCGATGTGCCACTCGGACTCGCGCGGAAACTGCGAGAGCTTCACCCGCTCGCACAGCGCCTTCGCCATCCTCGCGCCGACGTGGTCGTGGCCGTTGAACCGGATGCGGTCGGTGCCGTCCTTCTCCGGCGTCGCGATCGTCGCCGGCTTGGCCACGTCGTGCAGCAGCACGGCGAAGATCACCTCGGCGCCGGGCCGCTTCCCCGGCCACTCCTCGCCCCATTCGGCCGACGCCAGCCGCTCCAACGCCAGCCGGGTATGCACCCATACGTCGCCTTCCGCGTGATAATTCGGCGGCTGGGGGCAGCCCCGCATGGGCAGGAGTTCCGGCATCACCGCCGCGATCGCGCCGCTCTGCTCCCAGAGATCCAGCGCCCTGACCGGATCGGCCGCGACCGCGCGGACCAGTTCGCGGCCGACGGTTTCGCGGGGCACGATGAACTCGCCGCGGCGCGCCGCGTTGATCTGCGGCATCAGCCGGCACAGCGAGGCCCACGTCCCCGGCTCCCAGTCAAAGGTCAACTGGCACGCCAGCCGCAGCCCCCGGAGCATTCGGGAGTAATCCTCGGCGAACCGCAGGTCGGGGTCGCCCACCGCCCGCAGGCGTCGCTTGCAGAGGTCGGCCTTGCCGTCGTACGGGTCGATCAGGTCGCCGGTGAGCACGTCCAGCGCCATCGCGTTGACCGTGAAATCCCTCCGGCCCAGGTCGTCCTCGACGCGCAACGTCGGATCCGACTGCACCGCGAATTCACGGTACGCGCCGGACAGGGCCTCGGAGTGCTCGGTGCGGGGCAACGCGACGTCGATCGCCTCGGCCGGGTCCCAGCCCTCGGGCACGAACTTGTAGACGCCGAACGTCTTGCCGACGTAGTGAACGCGCCCCACCCCTCCCAGAAATCGTTCGAGGGCGTCGCCCGGCACGCCCCGCACCACGAAGTCGAGATCCTTGGTTTCGCGCCCCAGCATGGCATCCCGCACCGCCCCGCCAACCAGGTACACCTGCGCCTGGGGGAAGCGCTTCGCGAGCGCGCGGAGGAACCCGAGTTCCGGTCGTTGTAAGGCTTCGATCCGCATACCAATCTCCCCCCCCCCTGTCCCTCCCCCGCAAGGGGGGAGGGAACCTTTCGCCGATTCCCTCCCCCTCGACGGGGGAGGGTGAGGGAGGGGGTGCCGCCCCTAGGCTTTGATCCGATTCTTCTCGTCGACCTTCACAATCGTCGGCTGGTACCGCGCCAACTCCTGCTCGGAATAGTACTCGTAGCAAAAGATGATGACCTTGTCGCCGATCATTGCCTTCCGCGCTGTGGGGCCGTTCAGACAGACCATTCCCGATCCGCGGGGACCGGGGATCACGTACGTCTCGAACCGCTCCCCGTTCTGGAGGTTGGACACCATGATCTGCTCGTACGGCAGGATCCCCGCCGCCTGGATGAGGTCCTCGTCCAGCGTCAGGCTGCCCTCGTACTCCAAGTCCGCACCGGTGACCGTGGCGCGATGAATTTTCGACCGCAGCATCAATCGCAGCATGCGTCTCCTCGTCTACAGACTCCGAAACCCACCGTTTCACCCGCGGAGCAAATCCCCCCTTGCCCCCCTTTGACAAAGGGGGGATGGGGGGATTTCAACGAAAGAAATGACACCGTCATTCGATGATCTTGGGCACCCGAAAACAGCCGCCATCAACATCCGGCGCATTGGCGAACGCCTGCTCGCGCGAGAGCGACGGCCGCACCTCGTCTTCGCGGAAGACGTTCTGAATCGGGATCACGTGGGACGTCGGCTCCACGCTCGACGTATCCAGACGGTTGAGCGTTTGGACGTAGGTCAAGATCGACGAGAGCTGGCGCGCGAAGAGGGCCTTCTCCTCCTCGCCGATCGCCAACCGCGCCAGCTTCGCTACGTGTTCGACTTGTTCGCGCGTGATCTCCATGATCGATGTCCTCTCTACGACACCACCTCCAACCGCGCGTACTTCACGGCCAGCTTTTTCGTGCCCGCCGAACGGAACGTCACCACCACGCGGGCCTCCTCGCCGACCCCTTCGCTCATCTGGATCGTCCCCACCCCCCAGACGGGATGGCGAACCCGCACGCCCTTCAGGAACGGCGACGGCTCATCAGACGAGATCCCGCCGACGTCCTGGTTGAAGAAGTGCTCCTCCGGGGACGCCCCCCGAGGCACGCTCCGCAGCCGCTCCCGAACATCCGGGGTCCCGCCGTCGCGGCGATTCCACGGGGCCGCCGCCACGGCGCCCCCGCCGATCCGGACCTCGCATTTTAACTCGTCGGGGATCTCTTCCACAAATCGCGAAGGCGCATTGTACTGGACCGACCCGTAGAGCCGCCGCACGGCCGTGCACGTGATGTACAGCCGTTCCTTGGCGCGGGTGATCCCCACGTAGCAGAGCCGGCGCTCCTCCTCCATCGCGTCCGCCTCCCGGAGCGAGCGCGAGTGCGGGAACAGCCCCTCCTCCATGCCGACCATGAAGACCACCGGGAACTCCAGGCCCTTCGCGGAATGCACCGTCATCAGCGGCACGGCCCCGTCGCTGGACGCAAGGGCGTCCACGTCCGACACGAGCGCCACTTGATCGAGAAACGCGGGCAGGCTCGCGTCGTCCGATCGTTCCTCGAACTCCTCGACCGCGGAGAACAACTCCTGGATGTTCTCGACCCGCCCCTCGGCCTCCGGCCCCGCCTCCTCGCGCAGCGCATTGAGGTAGCGCGTCCGCTCCAGCGTCGCCGCGAGGAGCGCCGAGACGGACTGCGCCCGCGCGACCTCCCGCAGCCCGTCGAGCAGCGCGAGGAAGCGCTCGATCGCGCGGCGCGACGCGGGCGCGAGCAGCGGGACGACGGTCTCCGTCCCCCCGTCGGCCGCGAGCTCGCGCAGCGCCGCATCCCACGACAGGTCGCGGGCCGCCGCGTGCGCCCCCACCCGCTCCAGCGTCGTGGCACCGATGCCGCGCGTCGGGACGTTGATGATCCGCCTGAGGCTCATCTCGTCGGCCGGATTCGAGACCGCGCGCAGGTACGCGACGACGTCCTTCACCTCCTTGCGCTCGTAGAAGCGCAACCCGCCCACGATCACGTACGGGATCCCGTCGCGGCGCAGCCGGTCCTCGATGGCGCGAGACTGGGCGTTGGTTCGATACAGCACGCCGAAGTCCCGGTAGACCTTGCCCTCGCGGAGGTGCTCCCCCAGCGTCCGGCAGACGTAGGCCGCCTCGCTCTCCTCGTCCGAGAGCTTCGCGACGACGACCTTCTCGCCGCCCGCCCGGTCGGTCCACAGACGCTTTCCCTTTCGGGATTCGTTCCGTTCCACGACCGCCGAGGCGGCCGAGAGGATCGCCTGCGTCGAGCGATAATTCTGCTCCAGCTTGACGACCTTCGCGCGAGGGAAGTCCTTCTCGAACTCCAGGATGTTGCGGACGTCGGCCCCGCGGAACGCGTAGATGCTCTGGTCATCGTCGCCCACCACGCACAGGTTGGCGCGCTCGCCGGCCAGCAGCCGGATCAGGCGGTACTGGGCGTGGTTGGTGTCCTGATACTCGTCCACCATGAGATACTGAAACTGTCTCCGGTAGCCGTCCAGGACGTCGGGCGCTCGCTCGAACAGCGCCACCGTCTGCATAACGAGGTCGTCGAAATCCCACGCCCCGGCCGTCCGCAACCGATCGCGGTAGAGGGGATAGACCTGCGCGACCTTTTCCTCCACGCCGAAGCCCTCGGCCTCCGCGCGGAACGCCTCGGGCGTCGTCAGCGCGTTCTTCAGCGCCGAAATCCGCCGCCCGATCGCCTGCGGCTTGTAGACGTCCTCGTTGATGCCCAGTTGCCGGACGCAGTCGCGGAGCAGGGCGACCTGATCGCCGGAATCGTAGATCACGAACGTCTTGGGGTATCCCACGCGCTCCGCGTGGGTTCGCAGGATCCGCACGCACGCCGAATGAAACGTGCTCACCCAGGCCCCGCGCCCCGCGGGGCCGAGCAACTGCTCCACCCGCTCCTTCATCTCGCCCGCGGCCTTGTTCGTGAACGTCACGGCCAGGATCTGGGAGGGGTGCACGCCGGACGAGGCGATCAGGTGCGCGATCCGGTACGCGATCACCCGCGTCTTGCCGCTGCCCGCCCCCGCCAGGATCAACAGCGGCCCCTCGGTGTGCTGCACCGCTTCGCGCTGGGGCGGATTCAACTCGTGCAACAAATCATTCATCAGTGTCTTCCCCTTTACTCCACCGTCACGCTCTTCGCCAGATTCCTGGGTTGATCCACGTCGCTGCCCCGCAGCACTGCGATGTGATACGCCAGCAGTTGCAGGGGGATCACCGACATCATCGGCATCAAAAACGGGTCGATGTCGGGCACCGCGATCGCCACGTCGGCCTTGCCGGCCGCCTCGTCGTCGCCCTCCGTCACGATCGCGATCACCCCGCCGTCGCGCGCCTTTACCTCCATCAGACTGTTGAGCACCTTGTCGTAGGCCGTGTCGCGGGTCGCCAGCACGACCACCGGCATGTCTTCGTCGATCAGCGCGATCGGCCCGTGCTTCATCTCGCCGGCGGGATAGCCCTCCGCGTGGATGTACGAGATCTCCTTCAATTTGAGCGCGCCCTCCAGCGCGATCGGGTAATTGATCCCGCGCCCCAGATACAGAAAATTGTCCCGGTGCGCGAAGCGCCGGGCGACGTCGGCCACGCCCTTCGCCGACCGCTGCAACCACTCGTCGATCTGCGCCGGCAATTGAAACAGGGCGTCGGCGAGCGCCTTGCCCCGCCGCGGGTCGAGCCTCCCGCGCTCGCGCCCCAGCGCCAGCCCCACCAGGACCAAGGCCGCCAACTGGCAGGTAAACGCCTTGGTCGACGCGACGCCGATCTCGGGCCCCGCGTGGGTCTGCAGCACGCCGTCGGTCTCGCGCGCGATCGTGCTGCCCATCACGTTGCAGATCGCGAGCGTCGTCGCGCCCTTCGCCCTGGCTTCGCGCAACGCGCCCAGCGTGTCGGCCGTTTCCCCCGACTGCGAAATGCCCACCACGAGGTCGGTCGGCCCGACGATCGGGTCGCGGTACCGGTACTCCGACGCGATGTCGACCTCCACCGGAATCCGCGCCAGCGCCTCGATCAGAAACTTGCCGACCAGCCCCGCGTGCCACGACGTGCCGCACGCCGCGATCGTGATCTTGGTCGCCGCGCGCAGGCGCGCGGGCGCAAGCCCCAGTTCCTCGATGTAGACCGATCCGGTCTCCGGCGAGATCCGGCCCCGGACCGTGTTGATCAGGGCCTGGGGCTGCTCGTGGATTTCCTTGAGCATGAAGTGCTTGTAGCCGCCCTTCTCCGCCATCGCGGGACTCCAGGTGATCTGCACCGGGGCTCGGCTCCTCGGCTCGCCGCGCGCGTCCGTGATCGCGAGCCGCCCGGCCGACGCGACCACGACGTCGCCGTCCTCCAGGAAGATCACCGACCGGGTGTGCGACAGGATCGCGGGCACGTCGGAGGCGATGAAGTGCTCCCCGTCGCCCACGCCCACGATCAAGGGACAGCCATGTCGCGCGGCGACGATGATGTCGGGGGCGCTCTCGGCCATCACGACGACCGCGTACGAGCCGGACAGCCGCGCCAGCGCCGCGCGGAGCGCATCCTCCAGGCCGCGCCCCTCGCCCATCGCGCGGTCGATCAGGTGGGCAATGATCTCGGTGTCGGTCTCGGAGCGGAACGTGCGCCCCTCGGCGACCAACTCACGCTTGAGCGGCAGATAATTCTCGATGATCCCGTTGTGGATCACCACGACGCGGCCCGCGCGGTGCGGGTGGGCGTTCTCCTCCGACGGCCGTCCGTGGGTGGCCCACCGCGTGTGGCCGATGCCGATCGTGCCGGCGGACTGGAGCCCGCCCAGCGCGGCTTCCAGGTTGGCGAGCTTGCCCGCCGCGCGCTTGACGTGCAGCGTCCCGTCCTGGAGGAACGCGATCCCCGCCGAGTCGTAGCCGCGATATTCCAGCCGCCGCAACCCGTCGATCAGGATCGGCACCGCGGGTTGTTTGCCGACATAGCCGATGACGCCGCACATAGGTGTCCTGTTATCTCCTCGTTCTGTCTTTGGGAGGGCCGTTCAATTGAACCAGCCTCTTCGGTGGCGAAGCAACGCCCCTACGGCCGCCACCGGCCCGTTGTTTCTTCGCCCAGCCCTTCTTCACCACTTGTCGCACGCGGCCGATGACCAACGCGTCGGCGGGCACGTCCTCGGTGACCGTCGTGCCCGCCGCGATCACCGCGCCCTTGCCGATCCGCACCGGCGCGACGAACTGGGTGTCGCTGCCGACGAACACGTCGTCCTCGATCACCGTGTTCGACTTTTTCACCCCGTCGTAGTTGCAGGTGATCGTTCCCGCGCCGATGTTCACGCCCGCCCCGATCGTCGCGTCGCCGAGATACGTCAGATGGTTGGCCTTCGAGCCGGCGCCGAGGTCGGTCTTTTTGAGTTCGACGAAGTTGCCCACGCGCGCGTCGCGTCGAACGACCGTCCCCGGCCGCAGGTGGGCGAACGGGCCGATCGAGGCGCCCTGTTCGATCGCGGCCTCCTCGATCAGGCAGTGGTCCTTGACGACCACGCGGTCCCCGAGCCGGCTGGCGACCAGGTGGCTGCCGGCGCCGATCAGGCAGCCGGCGCCGATCGTCGTCTCGCCCTCGAGCCAGGCGCCGGGCGCCAGGACCGTGTCGGGACCGATCGCGACGGTCGAATCGATCCACGTGCGCGCGGGGTCGAGGATCGTGACGCCCTCCTCCATCCAGCGCCGGCACGCGCGGGCCCGCATCATCCCTTCGACCCGCGCCAGATCGGCGCGGCTGTTGATCCCGATCAGTTCCTCCGCATCCACGGACACGGCGTGAACCGGCCGCTTCGCGGCGATCGCCAGGCCGACGATGTCGGTGAGGTAATACTCGCCCTGGGCATTGTCGGCCGACAGCTCGGTCAGCGCCCGGCTCAGGAACTCGGTCTCGACGGCGTACAACCCGGTGTTGATCTCGGCGATCCGGCGCTGCGCGGGCGTGGCGTCGCGCTCTTCGACGATCGACGCGACCGCGCCGTCGGCCCCGCGCACGA
>MHEO01000016.1:0-11090 GCA_001803875.1 Nitrospirae bacterium RIFCSPHIGHO2_01_FULL_66_17
CCAGCGTAATCACCATGTCCCCCGGCCGCGCCGCCTTCGCCACCCGCTCGACCGCGGCCTCCCGGCTCTCCGCGTACGTCGCGTCCCGGTGGCCGTGCTCGCGGATCGCCGCGGCCAGCGCCTGGGCGGTCACGCCCACGATCGGCGCCTCGCCGGCGGGGTAGATGTCGGTCACCACCAGCACGTCGGCCTGGTAGAACGCCGTGCAGAAGTCGGCGAAGAGATCCCGGGTCCGGGTATACCGGTGAGGCTGAAACACGACCACCACCCGGCACCCCCAGCCTTCCTTCGCGCCCGCGAGGGTGGCCCGGATCTCGGTCGGGTGATGGCCGTAATCGTCCACGACGATCACCCCGCCCGCCTCGCCGCGGATCTGGAACCGGCGCTCCACACCCGAGAACTGGGCGAGTCCGTCCCGGATCGCCTCGACCGGCAGGTCCAGCTCCAGCCCGACCAGGATGGCGGCCATCGCGTTCGACACGTTGTGCCCGCCGGGCGCCGAGAGGGAAAACCGCCCGAGATCGGTCCCGTTCAACACCGCGGCAAACCGCGTCCCCTTGGGGCCGAACGCGATCTCCCGCGCGGTGAGGTCGGCGTGGGACGTGCGGCCGTACGTGCGGGACCGCTTTTCGATCCTGGGGAGCAACGCCTGGAGGTGGGGCTCATCCAGGCACAGGATGACGGTCCCGTAAAACGGGACCTTGTTCATGAAGTCCAGAAACGCCTGCTTGATCCGGTCGAGGTCGCCATAATGATCCAGATGCTCGCGGTCGATGTTCGTGACGACGGCGATCGTCGGCGAGAGCTTGAGGAACGACCCGTCGCTTTCGTCGGCCTCCGCGACGAGGAACTCCCCCTGCCCGAGCTTCGCAGGGCCGCCGAAGCGGTTGAGCTTGCCGCCGATGACCGCCGTGGGATCGAGACCGCCGTGCGCGAGGACCGTCGCGATCATCGAGGTGGTGGTCGTCTTGCCGTGCGCCCCCGCCACGGCGATCCCGTACTTGAGCCGCATCAGCTCGGCCAGCATCTCCGCCCGCGGGATGACCGGGATCATGCGCTCGCGCGCCGCGACCACCTCCACGTTGGACGGGGCCACCGCCGAGGAGATCACGACCACCTGCGCGCCCTCGACGTGCGCCGCGCGGTGGCCGATGAAGATCGTGCCCCCCAGCGATTCCAGGCGGCGCGTCGCCTCGGACGCGGCCAGGTCGGAGCCGCTGACCCGGTAGCCGAGCGTGAGCAGGACCTCGGCGATCCCGCTCATCCCCGACCCCCCGATGCCCACGAAGTGCAGCCGCTGGATCTTCTTAAACACGGTCGCCCCTCACCGCTCCGCCAATCCCAGGCACCGCGCCGCGATTCGTTCGCCCGCGTCCGGGCGCCCCGCCCGCCGGCTGGCGTCGGCCATCGTCTCCAGCCGCGCGCGATCCGACAGCAGGGCGACGATCGCGCCGCCCAACCGCCCGCCGCCGAGGTCGCGGTCGAGAATCATCTCCGCGGCGCCCGCCGCGACGAGGGCCCGGGCGTTGCGCTCCTGGTGGCCGTGCGCGGCGTGCGGATAGGGAATCAAGATCGCGGGGCGCCCGCAGGCCGTGATCTCCGCCACGCTGGTCGCCCCCGCCCGGGCGACCACCAGGGCCGCCGCCGCGTAGGCCGACCCCATGTCGTCCAGATACGGCTCGACCGTCGCGGCGACGCCGGCGGCCGCGTACGCCTCCCGGGTGCGCGCGTGATCGGCCGCGCCGGTCTGGTGGACGATGTGGAGACCCGGCAGGACCTTGAGCTCCGGGAGCGCGCCGACCATCGCGCGGTTGATCGTCGCCGCGCCCTGGCTGCCGCCGAACACGAGCAGGCCGGCGTCCTTCGGCAGCGGCGTGCGTCCGCGCTCCACGACCGACCGCCGGACGGGGTTGCCCAGGACCTCGACCCGTCCGCGCAACGCGGCGCGCGATTCGTCGAACGAGGCTACGATCAGATCGGCGAGCGGCGAGAGCCACCGGTTGGTGACGCCCGGCACCACGTTCTGTTCCAGAAGCACGATGGTCCGGCGCAGGAGTCGGCCGGCCACCACCGCGGGTCCCGCGGCGTAGCCCCCGACCCCGACGATCAGGTCCGGTCGAAACCGCCGGACGATCGTCCACGCCTCGGCAAGCGCAAAGGGAAGCCGCGCCAGCGCCGCAGTCGCCCGGACCATCCCCCGCCCCACGATGCCCCGAACCCGGACGGTGGCGAGCGCGAATCCCTCGCGCGGCACCACGCGGGCTTCCAGGCCGCGGGCGGTGCCCACGAAGAGGATCTCGACGCCGGGCCGCAGGCGCGCGAACTCGTGCGCCAGGGCGATCCCGGGGTACAGGTGCCCCCCGGTTCCCCCGCCGGCGATGAGGATTCTCAGAGTCTGTGAACAAATCCCCTCCCGTCGCTGGGAGGCCGATCCGCTTCGCATCGCTGCGTTGCTCCTCCTCACCGTAGCGCTCTGGCTACGTCTCGTCGTCGCGCCTTGCGCTGCTCGCGGCTCGTCCACCCAACTCGGTCCGGGGATTTATTCACAGACTCTCACCGCACGCCCCGCTGCCGCGAGATGTTGAACAGGATTCCCACCGCGAAGAGGTTGACGACCAGCGACGACCCGCCGTAGCTGATGAAGGGCAGCGGCAGGCCCTTGGTCGGAAGCAATCCCGTGACCACGCCCATGTTCAACGCGGCGGCGAGGCCGATCGTGCCGGCCAATCCGAACGCGACCAGGCGGCCGAACGGATCGGCCGTCGCGAGCGCCACCCGCCAGCCGAGCACGAGGAACGCCGCGAAGAGGCCGAGGATCGGCAGCGTGCCGCGCAGGCCCAGCTCCTCGCCGATCACCGCGTAAATAAAATCGGTATGCGGCTCCGGCAGGAAGAACAGCTTCTGCCGGCCCTCGCCCAACCCGGACCCCATCGCCCCCCCGCCGCCGAGCGCCAGAAACGACTGGATCATCTGGAAGCCGGTGTTGCCGGGATCGGCCCACGGGTCCAGGAACGCGGTCCAGCGACGGCGCTGGTACCCGGTCCCCAGGACGGCGGCCGCGACGAGCCCGGCCGCCAACGCGCCCAATCCGGCGAGGTGGGCCAGGCGGCAGCCGCCGAGCACGCAGAGGCCGCCCGCCACCAGGCCGAGCACGACCGCGTTGCCCAGATCGGGTTCCAGCCAGATCAAGCCAATCCCCGCCCCCACGACCGCGAGGGCCGGCGCGAGCCCGCGGAATGACGCGACCGCATCGGCGCGCTTGACCAGGTAGTGGGCCAGGTACAGGACCAGCACCAACCTCGCCGGTTCCGACGGCTGCACCGAGACCCCGGCGACGTGGAGCCAGCGGCGCGAGCCGTTGACCGCCCACCCGGCGACGAGCACGATCGCGAGCAGGGCCAGCGCCCCCAGGGTCAGCGGGACGATCAGGCGGCGCCAGCGGTGATAATCGACCCACGCCCCCGCCGCGAGCGCGACGAGCCCGATGAGCGCCCACCGCGCCTGGTGCGTGAAGTAGTACGCGGCGTCTCCGTGTCGCGCCTTGGCCACCCCGGCGCTCGCGCTGTAGATCATCAGCAATCCGGCGGTCAAGAGGATGCCCGGCACGATCAGCAGCCAGGCGTCGCCACGCGCCCAGTTCCCGCCGCCGAGGGGCGCGGCCTTCCCTGCACGCGACGCCCGGGCGATCAATCCTTTCACAGAATCGCCCTCACCAGAGCTTTGAACTGGCGACCGCGGTCCTCGAAATCCTTGAAGAGGTCGAAGCTCGCGCAGGCCGGCGAGAGCAGGACCACGTCGCCGGGCGCGGCGCTCTCCGCGGCCAGTCGGACCGCCTCACGCAGGTCGTCCGCCTCGGTGACGGTCGTGGCGCCTTCCAGCGCCTTCCGCATCTGCGGCCGCGCCTGCCCGATCAGCACCGCGCGCTTGACGCGCCGTTCCACCGCGGGCCGCAACGCCGTGAAGTCGGCACCCTTCGCCACCCCGCCCGCGATCAGGATGACCGGGCGCGAAAACCCTTCGAGCGACTTTTGCACGGCCCCGACGTTGGTCCCCTTGGAATCGTTGATGTACGTCACGCCGCGGACCTCGCGGACAAACTCCAGTCGATGCTCAAGCCCCTCGAATTCGCCGAGCGCCCGCGCGATGACGGCCGGCTCCACCCCCCGCAGCAAGGCGATCGCGGACGCCGCAAGGGCGTTCTCCAGATTGTGGACGCCCGCGATGCGGAGCCGCTCCACCGGGCAGATGTCGCCGCGCCGATCGGCCAGGCGATAGACGATCGCGCCGCCGTCGACCCACACCGCGTCGCCGGGCTGTGGCCCGCGCCGAGAGAACCACACGCGCCGCGCGGCGATCCCGCCGAGGCGCGCCGCATCCCGGCACGCCGGATCATCCGCGTTGAGCACGGCCGCGTCCTCCCGGCGCTGACACTCGAAGAGCCGGAACTTCGCGGCCGCGTACGAGGCCGGATCGGGATAGCGGTCCAGGTGATCGGGCGTGATGTTGAGCAGCGCCGCGACGGCCGGCCGAAACGTCTCCACGGTCTCCAATTGAAAGCTCGACACCTCGACGACCGCCTCGTCCCACGCCGCCCCGGGTGCCGTCGCGTCCGAGAGCGGCACGCCGAGATTCCCCCCCACGAACGTCCGGCGGCCCGCCGCGCGAAGGATCGCCCCCGTCAGCGCGGTGGTCGTGCTCTTGCCGTTGCTGCCGGTGATCGCCGTGATCGGCGCCGCGAACCGGCGGGCCGCGAGCTCGAGCTCGCTCCACACCGGCACCCCGCGCGATCGCGCCGCGCGCAGCGGCTCGATCGCGGCGGGAACGCCGGGGCTGAGCACGATGAGGTCCGCGCCGCGAAACGCCTCGTCGGGATGCCCGCCCAGAAACCAGCGGACCGCCCCCGGCGCGAACCGCGCCGTCCACTCGCCCAGCTCGGCCACCGGCTTGCGATCGGTGACGGCCACCACGGCCTGCTCCCGGATCAACAGCTCGGCGGCGGCGGCTCCGCTCCGCGCCAACCCGACCACCGTCACCCGTTTCCCTTTGAGATCCATCGTCGCTACCGCAGCTTCAGCGTGCTCAGACTCAACAGCGCCAGGATGATCGCGATGATCCAGAAGCGCACCACGACCTTCGGCTCCTCCCAGCCCTTGAGCTCGAAGTGGTGGTGGATCGGCGCCATGAGGAACACCCGTTTGCCCCGCGACTTGAACGACGCCACCTGGAAGATGACCGAGAGCGCCTCGATCACGAAGAGCCCCCCCACCAGGAGCAGGAGCAACTCGTGCTTGGAGATCACCGCGACCACGCCGAGCGCCCCGCCGAGCGGCAGGGACCCGACGTCCCCCATGAACACCGATGCGGGATAGGAGTTGAACCAGAGGAACCCCAGGCTCGCGCCGATCATGGCGCCGCAGAAGACCGCCAGCTCGCCGGAGCCCTCGACGTACGTGATGAGGAGGTAGTCGGCAATCTTGCGGTGGCCCGCCGCGTAGGCCACGATCATGTACGCGGTCGCCGCCACGATGATGGGCCCGATGGCCAACCCGTCGAGGCCGTCGGTGAGATTGACGGCGTTCGACGCGCCCACCACGATGAGCAGCACGAACAGGGGATAGAACCATCCCAGATTGAGATGCACGGCCTTCAGGAACGGCACCGCGACCTGCGTCGAAAACCCCGGCGCCGACGCGAGCACCCAGCCGATCACTGCGGCGACCGCCATCTGCAAGCCGAATTTGTAGCGCGCCATCAGCCCGCGCGAATGGCGTTTGACGACCTTGAGATAGTCGTCCCAGAAGCCGATCAGGCCGAACCCCACCGCGGCGAGCAGGACCAACCACACGTAGCGGTTGGTCAGGTCCGCCCACAGGAGCGTGGAGAGCAAGACCGCGATCAGGATCATCAAGCCGCCCATCGTGGGCGTCCCCGATTTCGCCTGGTGGGATTTCGGGCCCTCCTCGCGGATCTGTTGCCCGATGTGCAGGCGCTGCAGCCACCGGATGATCACCGGACCGAGCAGGAAGCTGATCACCAGCGCGGTGAGCACGGCGTAGATCGTCCGGAACGTGATGTACCGAAAGACGTTGAGGAACGCGTAGTCCGTGTGCAGCGGGTACAGCAGGTTATAGAGCATCGCCCTCCCGTTCTCAGGTGTGGGCGGGCCGCGGCCCGACCCCCAAGCCCGTCGCCACGCGCTCCAGCGCCATCCGTCGCGACCCCTTGATCAACACCACGTCCCCGGCCCGGCACCAGCCGGCGATCACCGCCACGGCGTCGGCGGCCGCGTCGACCGAGACGACCGCCCGCGCCGCCATGCCCGCACGACGGGCTTCCTCCGCGATCCACCGGGCCGCCGGACCGACCGCCACCAGGCCGTCGAGGCCGGCCCGCGCCGCCGCGCGCCCGACCTCGCGGTGGAGCGACTCGGCACCGGATCCCAATTCGAGCATGTCGCCCAGGACCGCGTACACGCGGCCCGCGCCCCGCAGCCGGCCCGCCGTGTCGAGCGCGCGCTCCATCGAGGAGGGATTGGCGTTGTACGCGTCGTTGAAGACGACCACGCCGGACGGGGCGGTGACGAGTTCGCTCCGCATCGCCGCCGGACGAAACCGCTCCAGGCCCTTCGCCACGCTCTCCAGATCCGTCCCGAGCGCGACGGCCACGGCGGCCGCGGCCAGCGCGTTGGCCGCGTTGTGCCGGCCGACCACCGGGACGACGCACTCCGCGCGCGCGCCGCCGTGACGGATCTCGATCCGCGTCCCCGACCGCGTCCCCTCGTCCACGATGCGCCCCCTCACGTCCCCCGCCGTCAGGCCGAAGGTCAGCGCCCGGCACGTAAGCCCCGCGCCGAGCGTGGCGATCCGGGGATCGTCCAGATTCACCACCGCGACGCCGTCGGCGCCCAGCGCCTCGAACAGTTCGCCCTTGGCCCGCGCCACGCCGTCGAGGCCGCCGAACCCCTCCAAGTGCGCGTGACCGACGTTGGTGATGACGCCCACGGTCGGCCGCGCGATCTCGCACAGCCGCGTCATCTCGCCGGGGTGATTGATCCCCAGTTCCACGACGGCCGCGCGGTGCGCGGCCCCGAGCCGGAACAGCGTGAGGGGGACGCCGATATGATTGTTCAGGTTGCCCTCGGTCTTCAGCACCGGGCCCCGCTGCGCCAGAATCGCCGCCGCCATCTCCTTCGTCGTCGTTTTGCCGTTGCTCCCGGTCACCCCCACCACGGGGAGCCCGAACCGGGCGCGATGCGCCGCCGCGGCCTCCTGGAGGGCGCGCAGCGGATCCCCGGCCGCAATCACGACGACGTCGCGCCCCTGCCAGACACGCGCGTCCGGCACCGCATCCGCCGGCACGACCGCCCCGCACGCGCCCCTGGCCAGCGCCTCCTCGACGAACGCCGCCCCGTCAAACCGCTCGCCCCGCAAGGCCCAGAACAGCGCCCCCGGCGGCAGGCGCCGGGTGTCGGTCGAAATCGCGTCGATCGTGCGGTCGGCTCGTCCCACGACGAGCCTCCCCCCGATCACATTCACCAGTTCATCGGCCCGGAACATCTCGCGTCCCCCGATGGCCGCCCTCATGCGGAGCGGACCTGAAGGGCCAGCCGCCGAGCGATCGCCTCCTCCGCCACCAGGCGGTCGTCGAACGGCACGCGCGCTGTCCCCACAATTTGATAATCCTCGTGGCCTTTGCCGGCGAGCACGATCAGATCGCCGCGCTCCGCCGTCTGCACGGCGCGCTCGATCGCCTCGCGGCGGTCGGGCAGCGTCAAATACGGTTGGCTGGAAAACGCCGACGGCCGGGCCGGCGATCGGGCGGCCAGGCCGTCGCGGACGCCGCCTTCGATCGCCGCGATGATCGCGAGCGGATCCTCGCTGCGCGGATTGTCGGACGTCAGGATGACGAGATCGCTCAGGCTCGCCGCCGCCCGCCCCATCGGCGCCCGTTTTCCCGGATCACGGTCGCCGCCGCAGCCGAACACCGCGATCAGTCGGCCGCGGCACAGCTCGCGCGCCACCGTCAGCACGCGCCGCAGGGCGTCCTCGGTGTGGGCGTAGTCCACCACCACCGTGAAGTCCTGGCCCGCCTCCACCTTCTCGAACCGTCCCGGCACGCGGTCCATCCGGGCAACGCCCTCGCGGACGGCGTCGATCGACAGGTCCTGACTCACCCCCACCGCGACGGCCGCGAGGAGGTTGGACAGATTATACGACCCGACGAGGGGCGACGTCAGGTCGACGCGCCCGCGCGGCGTCACGGCCCGGCACCGGATGCCCGACACGCTCGACTCGACCGATTCGGGGTGCACGTCGGCCTCGGCGGTGAGGCCGTACGTCCACACCGGCGCGCGCGAGGCCCGCGCCATCGTCTCCCACCACGGGTCGTCCCGGTTGATGACGGCCCTGGTCGGCCGCGACTTCGGGTTGGGCTCGCCGAGGTGCTCGAAGAGCCGCCGCTTCGCCGCCGCGTACGCCTCCATCGTGCCGTGGAAATCGAGATGATCCTGCGTCAGGTTGGTGAAGACGCCCACGTCGAAGGCGCACCCTGCCGTCCGGTCTTGAGCCAGCGCGTGGGACGAGACCTCCATCACCGCGTCGGTCACGCCGCGGTCGACCATCTCCGCCAGCAGCGCCTGAAGGGTCTCGGCGTCCGGCGTGGTGTGGGTCGCCGCCCGGACCTCGTCGCCGATCGCGTATCGCACCGTGCCCAACAGGCCGGTTCGCCTCCCCGCGGCGTCGAAGATCGCGCGGATCAGATGCGTGGTCGTCGTCTTCCCGTTCGTGCCCGTCACCCCGACCAGGCCGAGCCGGTGCGACGGGTCGCCGAACCACCGCGCCGCGACCCGCCCCAGCCACGGCCGGGCGTCCGGCACGACGACGCGCGCCAGCTCCGGCGGCCCCTCCACCCGCGCCAGCGCCTCCCGGTCGTCGCCCGCGACCGCGACCGCGCCGCGGGCCGCCGCATCGCGCAGAAACCGGTGCCCGTCCTCGTGTCCCCCCCGCACCGCCACGAACAGCGCGCCGGGGATAACCCGCCGCGAGTCGGACGTGACGCGCGTGATCTCGGGGTCTTGAGCCCCGAGGATCGTCAGGCCGTCCCACCCCGCCGTCAGCTCGCGCAGGCGCATCCGGTCTCTCATCGCCTCGCCAACAGCGTCGGCGCCGCCCCCGGCGGCACCTCGTCGGGCGCCTCGAGGTGGCGGAGCGTCGCCTCGGCCACCCGCCGGAACACCGGCGCCGCCACGGCGCTGCCCCACCCCCGGCCGTCGGGATTGTCGATCACCACCAGAATCACCACCGCGGGCCGTCGCGACGGCGCGAACCCCACGAACGAGCTGACCACGCGGTCCGCCGCGTACCGCCCTGTCGCGGGATCGATCTGCTGCGCCGTCCCGGTCTTCCCCGCCACGGACACGCCGTCGAGGGCCGCGAACGCCCCGGTGCCGCCCGGCGAGACGACCCCTTCGAGCAACCCGGTCAGGACCTCCGCGGTTCGCTCGGACATGACGCGCGTCTCCGCCCCGTCGTCGAGCCGAATCGGAAGCGGCGTCCCCTGGCCGTCCCGCACCTCGGCCACCACGTGGGGCTTCACCAGGCGCCCGCCGTTCGCAATCGCCGCGTACGCGGTCACGAGCTGGATCGACGTGACCGCGACCTCCTGCCCGATGGCCATCGTGACCAACGACCGCCCCGACCACCGGGCGGCCGGCTTGAGGCGACCCGACACCTCGCCGCCCAGGTCGATCCCGGTCTTGCGCCCGAATCCGAACGCGGCGATCGCCCGGGCCAGTCGCTCCGGACCGAGACGCTCGGCCACCTTGGCGATGCCAATGTTGCTGGATTTCGCGATGACCTCCGAAAACGAAATGCGGCCCAGCGGCTCGTGGTCGTGGAGGGCGCCTCCGGCGATCGCCCATCGGCCCCGCTCGCAGTCGATGAGGTCTCCGGGGCGCACCACGCCCGCCTCCAGTGCCGCAGCCGCTGCAACGACCTTGAACGTGGAGCCGGGTTCGAAGAGGTCGGTGACCGCACGGTTGCGCCAGAGCCCAGGGTGACGCGGGTCGACGTCGTTGGGGTTGAAGGCCGGCCGAACGGCCATCGCCAGCAACCCGCCGTCGGCCGGGTTCATGACCAGGATCGTGCCGCCGTCGGCGCCGGACTCGGCGAGCGCCGCGTCCAGCTCGCGCTCGCTGATGTACTGGACCACCTCGTCGATCGTCAGCACGAGGTCGCGGCCGCGGGAAGGCGCCACGTAGCGCAGATCCTTCGGGAACAGCCGCCGCCCCATGCCATCCCGCTCGTAGATAAGCCAGCCCTTCTCGCCCCGCAGCACGCGGTCGTATGCCCGCTCGATGCCCTCGAGCCCGACGTGATCCGCGCCCGCGAAGCCGAGCACCTGGCCCAGGAGCGCCTTCTTCGGATACACGCGCCGCCGCTCCGGCAGGAGACGCACGCCGTCGGCGCCGAGATCCTCGACCGCCTTCGCCACCGCGGGATCGATCCGCCGCGACAACCAGACGAACGCCCGCGGTTCGGTCAACCGCTTGGCCAGCGGCGCGGAATCGATGCCCAGCACCGCCGCCAGTTCCCGCGCGACGGACTGGGGGTTGTCGATCATCGGCGGCACGGCGTACAGCGACGGCACGGTCAGATCGGTCGCCAACACGTGCCCGCGCCGATCGTACATCGTGCCGCGCTCCGCCTCAACCGCGATCGACTGTTCGTGCTGACGCTCGGCGCGCTGCGCCAACGCCGGCCCCTGGACGACCTGGAGATAGACGATCCGCGCCCCCAACGCGGCGTACGCGACCAAGAGAACGCCGAGCACCGCCAGGGCGCGCCCGCGACCCCGCTGTTCGCCGTCGTCAGGGCGCGGCATGCGCCTCCGCAGGCAACACGCGCCGCCCGAGCGCCACGGCGAACGGTTGATCGCGCTCGACCGGCGGGGGATCGACCCGGACCAGCACGACGTCGCGCGGCGCCGGGTGGACGAGGCCGAGATCGGCCGCCAACCGCTCGACGCGGTCGAGCGAGGCCAGGCTTTCGCGTTCGATCAGCAATTGACGCTGGAGGCGTTCAAGGCGGCCT
>MHEO01000016.1:11097-19590 GCA_001803875.1 Nitrospirae bacterium RIFCSPHIGHO2_01_FULL_66_17
CACAACACGACGAGGCTCACCGCAACGATCGCCGAGCCGAGCCCCCACAACCCGCCCAGCCGCCGGTACCACGCCGGCCAGCCGCGCGCAGCGCCCGAAAACCTTTTCACCATCGTTCCCGCCCCTCCCTAGGCGGCGTCAGCTACTCGTTTAGCCACGCGCATCTTCGCACTGCGGGCCCGCGGATTCTCGGCAACCTCCGCCGGGCTCGGCGTGACGGGTCGCGGCGTCAGCACACGGGCGATCTGCCGGCGCCCGCATCGGCAGATCGGCAGACCCGGCGGGCACGTGCACGCGCCTTCCCAGCCGCGCATCGTGCGCTTGACGATCCGATCCTCCAGCGAGTGGAACGCGATCACCACGAGCCGTCCTCCCCGCGCGAGGCAGGACAGCGCGGCCTCGAGCGCGGGCGCCAGGTCGTCGAGTTCGCGGTTGACCGCGATCCGCAGCGCCTGGAAGGTCCGGGTCGCGGGGTGGGGATGGGACGCGCGGGCGGGCGCGGGAATCGCCGCCCGGATCACGTCGACCAACTCCCGGGTCCGCGTGAGGGGGCGCGCCGACCGGGCGCGGACCACCGCCTTCGCGATCCGGGCGGCCCACCGTTCCTCGCCGTACACGCGGAACATCTCGGTCAATTCGTCCTCGGAGCACTCGTTGAGCAGCCGCGCCGCGGTCGTCTCCTGCCGGCGATCCATCCGCATGTCCAACGGCCCATCGACCTGAAACGAGAACCCGCGCTCCGGCGTGTCGATCTGCAGCGAGGACACGCCGAGATCGAACAGCACCCCGTCCACGTTCGGCAGATGCTCGCGGGCCAACACCTCCGGCAGGTCGCGCGCGTCGGCCCGGTGCAACCGCGCCCGCGCCGGGTCGAGCCGCGCCCGCGCCGCCGCCAGCGCCTCGTCGTCCCGATCGAGCCCCACCAGCACGCCGTCGGGCGCGCACGCCGCCATGATCGCCTCGGCATGGCCGCCGAGCCCCACCGTCACGTCGGCGATCCGCTTGCCGGGCGCGCAGCCCAGCCAGCGCACCGCCTCGTGGAGCAGGACCGGCCGATGCGCGCGGTCCACGGTGTCGGCGCCGACGCGGTCGCCTTCACCGGTCACACGCCGTAGCCCGCGATCACCCCGGTGATGTGATCGAGCTCGCGCGCCATCTGTTCGGATTTGGTCCGCCATCGTTCAAGCGACCAGACTTCGATGTGATCGTCCACCCCCACCAACACGACGTCGCGGCCGAGCCCGGCGAACTCGCGCAACTCGGGCGGGATCAGGATGCGCCCCTGCCGATCGAGCGTGCAGTCGACCGCATCGCCGTGCACGAAGCGCTTGTAGTCTTTCACCGCCTGCACGGTGCCGGGGATGGCCTTGATCTTCTCCGCCAACCGTTTCCACTCCTCCATCGGGTGGACGACGAGGCACAGGTCGGAATCCTTCGTCACCACGAGGACGTCGCCGTAGCGTTGGGCCAGCACATCCCGATACTTTCCAGGGATACTCAGCCGCCCTTTCGTGTCGATCGTATGGCGATACCGACCTAAAAACACCGCGCCCCGCCCCCTATTTCATCCCACCTGGCCCCATTTCGTGGGCACCATAAACTCTTTCCCCCCACAAGTCAAGTAGGGGCGGGTTTTTTAATGTAGGGGCGGGTTTAAAACCCGTCTCTACCGGACACGCCCACCGGATGAACCAGCCGTCTTGACAGGCTTTTCCCCGATTTGCTACAAATAAAGGCCGTTTACGGCGCAGACCGCCCGTGTGTGTGAAGCACCGACCCCTTGCCCCAACCGTAGGGGATGCCATCGGCGCCCTGATCCTTGCACATGCGGTGTGCACGGCCGGCGATGTCTGGCTGTCTGACGGCAGTGGGATCCCAACGACGAGGATCGGCATGAAGGTGAAACTCAACGGCAAGATCGAAGACATCAACCAGGCCACCGTGCTCGAGTTGTTGACCGCCCGCAACATCGAGCCCCGGATGGTGTCCGTCGAACACAACCTGAAGATTCTCGACAAGGAAGACTTCGGCCGCACCCCCCTCCGCGAGGGCGACTCGATCGAGTTCCTCTATTATATGGGCGGAGGCGGGTGAGGGCGGCCCCCGACGTCACGGCGCTCATCGGAAACACGCCCCTTGTCCGGGTGCAGTGGGGCGATGACGGCGGCGGCGAAGTCTACGCGAAAATGGAAGCGGCCAATCCGGGCGGGAGTGTCAAGGACCGCATCTGCCTGAACATGATCCAGACCGCCGAGCGCGACGGCCGGCTGTCGCCCGGCGCGACGGTGATCGAACCGACGAGCGGCAACACGGGGATCGGGCTGTCGCTGATCGCCGCGGTGCGCGGGTACCGGGTGATCCTCCTCATGCCGGAGAGCATGACGCGGGAGCGGATCGATCTGCTCAAGGCCTACGGGGCGGAGGTCATCCTCACCCCGGCGCCGCTGGGCATGGCCGGCGCGATCGCGGAGGCGCGCAGGCTGGTGGAGCAGAATCCGGGGTCGTTCATGCCGGATCAATTCGCCAACCCGGCCAACCCCGAGATGCACCGGCGCACCACGGCGCCCGAGATTCTCGATGCCGCCGGCGGCCGGGTCGACGCGTTCGTCGCCGGGGTGGGGACCGGCGGGACGATCACCGGGGTGGGGGAGGTGCTCAAGGCGCACAATCCGGCGGTGCACATCGTCGCCGTGGAACCGGCCGCGTCCGCCGTGCTGTCGGGGAAACCTGCCGGCCCGCACAGGATTCAGGGCATCGGGGCGGGTTTTGTCCCCAAGGTCCTGAACCGGTCGATCCTCGACGAGATCATGACCGTCACCGACGACGAGGCGTTTCGAACCAAAAAGGCCCTGGCCGAGCGGGAGGGGCTGCTGGTCGGCATTTCCTCGGGCGCCAACGTGTTCGCCGCCCGGCAAATCGCCCGCCGCCTCGGGAAGGGAACGCGCGTGATCACGGTCTTACCCGACAGGGGCGAGCGGTATTTCAGCATCGAGAAATATTTCGGGACCGCGTAGGGGCGGGTTTAAAGCCCGCCCCTACAGGAACATTGGGGATCACCTGAAATGGCTATGAATGACGACCAGATCAAGCGATACAGCCGGCACATCCTGCTCCCCGAGGTGGGGGGCAAGGGGCAGAAGAAGATCGCCAATGCCAAGATCTTCATCGTGGGAGCGGGCGGCCTGGGTTCGCCCGCGGCGCTCTACCTGGCCGCGGCCGGCGTGGGCACGATCGGACTCATCGACGGCGACGTGGTGGACCTGTCCAACCTCCAGCGCCAGGTGATCCACCACACGGCCGACGTCGCGCGGCCGAAGATCGACTCCGCGCGGGAGAAGATCGCCGCGCTCAACCCCGACGTGCGCGTGGTCGCCTTCTACGAGCGGTTGACCGCGGCCAATGCCCTGGACCTGGTGAAGGACTTCGACCTGATCATCGACGGCACCGACAATTTCCCGACCAAGTTCCTCGTCAACGACACGGCCATTCTGGCGCGCAAGCCGCTCATCCACGGCGGGATCCTCCGCTTCATCGGCCAGGTCATGACCATCCTGCCCGGAACCTCGGCCTGCTACCGCTGCCTGTTCAAGGCGCCGCCGCCGGCGGGGCTGGTCCCTTCCTGTCAGGAAGCCGGCGTGCTGGGGGCGCTGGCCGGCATCATCGGCAGCATCCAGGCCACCGAAGCCCTCAAGCTCGTCCTGGGCGTGGGTCGTCCGCTCGCCGACCGCCTGTTGACCTACGACGCGCTCACCACGCGCTTCCGGGATGTTCCCTTGCGGCGTAATCCGACCTGTCCGGTCTGCAGCGACCATCCGACGATCACGCGGCTCATCGAGTATGAACAGGAGGTGTGCCGGACGGCGTAGGCGGACCGCCCGGCGACGACCATGGGCAAGATGAAGGGGCTGAAATGCCGCGAGTGCGGGAAGGCCTACCCGGCCGAACCCCTGCACGTCTGCGAATTCTGCTTCGGGCCGCTCGAAGTCGACTACGACTACGAGGCCATCGCGGCCACGATCTCGCGCGATCGGATCGTCGCCGGGCCGAAGAGCCTGTGGCGGTACATCGACCTGCTGCCGGTCGAGAAGGAGGCGACGGTCGGCCTCCACGGGGGCTTCACGCCGATGATCCGGGCCACCCGCCTCGGCCAGACCCTCGGCCTCGACGCCTTGTATCTCAAAAACGACACGGTGAACCACCCGACGCTGTCCTTCAAGGACCGCGTCGTCGCCGTTGCGCTGACCCGCGCGAGGGAGTTCGGCTTCGACACGGTCGCGTGCGCCTCCACCGGGAACCTCGCCAACTCGGTCTCGGCCCACGCGGCGCAGGCCGGGTTCAAGTGCTTCGTCTTCATCCCGTCGGATCTCGAATCGGCGAAGGTCCTCGGCAATCTGATCTACCACCCCACGGTGGTGGCGGTCGAAGGCACATACGACGACGTCAACCGGCTGTGCAGCGAGATCTCCGGCGAATACCGCTGGGCGTTCGTGAACATCAACATCCGCCCGTATTACGCCGAGGGCTCCAAGACGCTCGCCTACGAAACCGCCGAGCAACTCGGCTGGCGCGCGCCGGACCAGGTCGTGGTGCCAATCGCGTCGGGCTCGCTGCTCACCAAGATCTGGAAGGGGCTCAAAGAGTTCGAGCGCGTAGGGCTGATCACCGGCGTCAAGACCAAGGTCAACGGCGCGCAGGCCGCGGGCTGCTCCCCGGTCGCCACGGCGTTCGCGGAAGGGCGGGACTTCATCAAGCCGGTGAAACCCAAGACGCTGGCCAAGTCGCTCGCGATCGGCAATCCCGCCGACGGCTTCTACGCCCTCAAAACGGCGCGCGAGACCGGCGGCGTCATCGAGATGGTGACCGACGACGAGATCGTCGCGGGGATCCACCTCCTCGCGCAGACCGAAGGGGTCTTCGCCGAGACCGCCGGCGGCGTGACGATCGCGGTCCTGAAAAAGCTGGTCGCGCAGGGCGCGATCGCCCGGCGGGACCTGACGGTCGCGTACATCACCGGCCACGGGCTCAAAACGCAGGAGGCGGTGGCGGGCACGCTGGGCGAGGCGGTGTACATCGAGCCCAGTCTCGAAAAGTTTCAACGACGGTTCAGGCTCAAGGAGACGTGAGATGGCGGTGATCGTGCGGATTCCCTCGCCGCTGCGCAAGTTGACCGGCGGGCTGGGGGAAGTCGAGGCCAAGGCGGAGTCGATCGGCGGGCTGATCGACGCCCTGGAGGCGTCGTACCCGGGAATTAAGGAGCGGGTCTGCGACGAGACCGGGGCGGTGAGGCGGTTCGTGAACATCTACGTCAACGAGGAAGACATCCGGTTCCTGACCCACCAGGACACCCCCCTCAAGGACGGCGATCACGTGTCGATCGTGCCCGCGATCGCCGGAGGGCGCCGGTAACCCCGGCGGCACGGCATGGCGAGCCTTAAAGTCCACATCACGTTCCCGGAAGGGCGGATCAAGGAACCGATCATTTACCAGATCGGGCAAGAGTACAAGGTCGTGACGAACATCCGGCGCGCGGACGTGACCGAAAAGACCGGCTGGATGGACGTGGAGCTCGTGGGCGACGCGGGCGAGATCGACCGCGCCGTCGCGGCGTTGAAGCACAAGGGCGTGAAGGTTGATTTGATCGAACGCAACATCATCGAGTGACGGGGACACGATGGCTCTGACAGATTCGCAGATCGAACGCTACAGCCGGCACCTGATTTTAAAGGAGGTCGGGGGCAAGGGCCAGAAGAAGATCGCGGACGCCAGGGTCTTCCTGGTGGGCGCGGGGGGGTTGGGGTCGCCCTCGGCGCTCTACCTCGCGGCGGCGGGCGTCGGGACGCTGGGTCTCATCGACGCCGACACCGTGGATCTGTCCAACCTCCAGCGCCAGATCCTGCACACGACCGACCGCGTGGGCGTCCCCAAGGTCGAGTCGGCACGGCAAACGCTCTCGGCGTTGAACCCCGAGATCACGATCAACGTCCATCAGGATCGCATCTCGTCAGCCAACATCATGGACCTGATCCGCGACTACGACATCGTGCTGGACGGATCGGACAACTTTCCCACGCGGTTTCTCGTGAACGACGCATGCTTCTTTCTGAAAAAGACGCTGGTGTCGGGCAGCATCTTCCGGTTCGAGGGCCAGGTCGTCGTGATCAAGGCGCACCAGGGCTACCCCTGCTACCGCTGCCTGTACCCGGAGCCCCCGCCGCCGGGCCTCGTCCCCTCCTGCCAGGAAGCGGGCGTCCTGGGCGTGCTCGCCGGGACGATCGGCATCCTCCAGGCCGCCGAAACGCTCAAGGAAATTCTGGGCGTGGGCGACTCGTTGGCGAACGGACTGGTCATGTACGACGCGCTGGACATGATGTTCCGGACGCTCAAGACGCGGAAAAACCCGACCTGCGCCCTGTGCGGGCCGACTCCCACGATCACCACGCTCCTCGACTACGAGCAGTCCTGCACCATGCCCTCCGCAGCCGGCACGTCCCGGTGAAGATTTCCAAACCCCTCGTCGAGGCGATGGTGGCCCACGCCGGGGAGACATATCCCGAGGAGTGCTGCGGACTGCTGGCGGGCGCCGTCGGGCGGCCGACGCACCTGTACCGCATTCAGAACGTGCACGAAACCCCGAAGGTGTTTTACGAGATGGCGCCCAAGGAGCAGTTCTACGCGTTCAAGAACATGCGCCACAACGGCTTGAACCTCCTGGCCATCTACCACTCGCACCCCGAAAGCCCGGCCCGTCCGTCGCAGAGCGACATCCGCCTCGCCTACGATCCCGAGCCATGCTATCTCCTCATTTCGCTCCAGCAGCTCGACCAACCGCAGGTGCGCGCGTATCGAATTGTCGACGGCGCGGTGGCGGAAGAGCCGCTGGACGTGCTGTAATCGCCTAGCCCGACGGCTGGCAGCGCGGACAGAAGAAGGCGGGCTGAGCGTCTTTTGCGGCCGGCAGCTTCTCGATCCGGGCGCCGCAGCGCCGCTTGCACGGACGACCCGCGCGTCCGTACACGCGAAACCGCTCTTGAAACCGCCCGGCCGCCCCGTCCGGCGTGCGGTAGTCGCGGATCGTCGACCCGCCCCACCGAATCCCCTGCCGGAGCGTCGTCTTGATCGCGCGGTACAGGGCCTCGCGTTGCGCCTCGCTCAGCCGCGAGGCCTCCCGGCGGGGATGCAAGCGCGCGGCGAAGAGCGCCTCGTTCGTGTAGATGTTCCCCAACCCGGCGAGGATCTTCTGGTTCATCAGGAGCGCCCGGAGCTGCCCGCGCCGGGCCGAGATAATCTCCCGCCAGGCGGCCCGCCGCAGCGCGAGGGCGTCCGGCGCCACGGTCAGCTCGTTCAGCGAGCGCACCAGACGCCACCCCCCGAACCGCCGCGCGTCGCGGTATTGCAGCTCCCACGGCTCGCCCGAGAGGGTGAGCACGGCGTGAGTGTGGGTGGGCCGCGGCGCGCCGCGCGGCGCGACCAGGCACTGCCCCGTCATCCCGAGGCGGATGACGAGCCAAAGCGGGGGATCCAGCGCGACGAGGATCGACTTGCCGTGTCGGCGCACCTGCACGATCGCGCGCTTCGGCAGCGCCTCGACGCCGACATCCCCAGTCACAATATCCCGCCGCACCAGATCGAGGGTCTCGATCCTCCGCCCCACCAACACGGGTCTCAGGCGCCGGACGATCGATTCCACCTCCGGCAGCTCGGGCACGCTAAACCCCGGCGGGGGCGGTTTCTGCGGCGGGCCTCCGCCGCCCGAACAGCCTCGCGCCGAGGATGCCGATCTCGTACAGCACCGTCAACGGCACGAGCATGACGGCCAGGTTGAAGATGTCGGAGGTGGGCGTGAGGATGGCCGCGAGAATGGCGTTGACGAGCAGCGCGTAGCGCCGATTTTTTGCCAGGAGGGCGGGCGTGACCAGACCCATCCGACCGGCGAGCGTCACCGCGAGCGGCACCTCGAAGATCAGACCGAACGCGAGGTAGAACTTGATCGCGAAATCGACGTACATCCCGGCAGAGAGCATGGGCTTGAGGCCGCGGTCGACCCCGAAACCGATCAGGAACGTGAGAGCAAAGGGCAGCGCAACCAGACCGCAGAATGCGAGTCCCACGAGGAAGAACAGGTACGAGGCGATGAGGAACGCAGCCCCGTAGCGGCGCTCGGGACGGTAGAGCCCCGGCGCGACGAACCGCCAGATCTGGTAGAACACAAGGGGGAGGACCACCAAAAGGCCGACCGCAAGCGAGATCTTGAGCGACGCCCAGAAGGGCTCGGTCGGCGCCAGAAAGTACAGATCGGACCCGAGCGGCCTGACCAGCCACGCCAGGATCGCGTCGGAGAACGCAAATGCGCCCGCCGCCGCCGCGACCACTCCAACCCCGGAGACGATCAACCGGCGCCGCAACTCCGCGAGGTGATCCCACAGAGGCATTCGTCCCCCGACCTCGTCGCACTCAGACGTCATGGGTCGGGGTGTTCGACGGCGGCGGCTCGGC
>MHEO01000016.1:19610-19957 GCA_001803875.1 Nitrospirae bacterium RIFCSPHIGHO2_01_FULL_66_17
AGCGCCCCCCGCCTCGACGCGCAACTCATCCTGGATCTGGGTCTGCGCCTCGTCGGCCGCCTGCTTCAGCGCGGCGAACCCTCGCCCCAGGGACCGCGCAAGGGCGGGAAGCCGCTGCGGTCCCAGCACGATCAGGGCGAGGAGCAGGATCACAACCAGTTCTGGAAATCCGATGCCGAACATCGCCCTCGCCGCCTAGAAGCCCATTCCAGTATTCGACCATTGGAGCCTGTTCAGGAATGCGTCAGATGCAAGGCGGAGCGAGGAATCCCCTCTAGCGTGACGGACAAATGCTGCTTCCCGCCGGAGCGTACTGGGAAGCTCCTGGAGGTACGAGGCATCCCCGG
>MHEO01000017.1:0-460 GCA_001803875.1 Nitrospirae bacterium RIFCSPHIGHO2_01_FULL_66_17
GTCCAGCTCCGCGAGGACAGCGCCGGTCTTGACCGCATCCCCCTCGCGCGCGTGGATGGTCTCGATCCGGCCCGAGGCCTGAAACCCGACGCGGGCCTCGGTGGCCTCGACCGTGCCCGAGGCTGACAACACGTGGTGGCGGTCGCGATCGCGGCCGAACACCGCCCACAGCGCCACGCCGACCGCGGCCACGACCGCCGCCGCGATCACCCGTCGGATCGCCGGCTTCATCGCGCGGCCCCCACGGCGTCCGCGAGCCAGTCAAGGCTCAGCTCACCCGCGACGCGCGCGAGCTCCACGCGGGCCGCGATCTCGGCGTGCCGCGCCTCGACCAGATTCGCCTGGGCCGTCAGGAGGTCGGCCTCGGCGTTGAGGAAGTCCGTCTGCGTGCCCGACCCCGCGTCCAGCGAGAGGCGCTCGATCCGGGCGAGTTCCCGGAAGCGGGCGACGGCCGGTTCGA
>MHEO01000017.1:469-1544 GCA_001803875.1 Nitrospirae bacterium RIFCSPHIGHO2_01_FULL_66_17
CCCGCGCGCGGGCTTCCCGGACCGCCGACAGCGCGTGATCGACCTCCTGCTCGACCTGCAGTTCCGCCGACCGCGCGAGGTCCGCGGTCCCCCGCCGCGCGGCATCGGCGCGCGCGATCGCCTGACCGCGCGCGCCCCCGTTGAACAGCGTGTAGGACAGTTGAAGCCCCGCCAGCCACTCCGCCGCGTAATCCCCGCGACGACTGCCCCGGTCCACGTAGCTCCCGGCCAGACGGAGCTCGGGCCACGTCGCGCCGCGAGCCGCGGCCGCGGCCGCCTCGGCGGCAACCAGTCGCCCCTTCGCCTCCCGGATGACCGCGCTCGACCGGAGCGCGGCCGCCTCGACCTGTTCCCGCAACGGGATCGCCGTCGCCACGTCGGACAGCGCGACGGCCTCCAGCGCCGAGGCTTCGACCTCGGGCGCCGGCTTGCCGATCAGCCGCGCCAGGTCGCGCTCCGCGCGGCCCAGGGCTTCCGCCGCCCGCACGCGGTCGGCCTCGGCCCCGGCCAGCGCGGCGTCGATGCGGAGCGTCTCGACGCGCGCCGCGCGACCCGCGTCGAACCGCTGCCGGACCCGTGACGATTCGGACCGCAGCGCGGCGAGCCGGTGGTCGTGCGCGTCGAGGACCTCCCGCCTCCCCAGGACGTCGAGGTACGTCGAGACGACGCGCGCCGCAAGTGCCTGGCGCGTCGCGTCCAATTCCGCGTCGGCGACGCCGACCTGCGCGCGCGCCTGACGGATCCGCCCCGAGCGGACCCCACCATCGAAGAGTCGGTATTGTAGGCTGACGCCGCCCTGGATCAACGTTTCATCGAATTGCGGGGTCAGGCCCGGAGCGAAGCCGTGGATGGGGGTGACGGGGGCCGGTTCCTGGTTCTGGGTGAGCGACGCGTCCAGGGTCACGGTCGGCAGCCGCGCCGCCTCGGCCTCCCCGCTCGCCGCGCGGGCCTCATCCCCGGCGGCCCGCGAAGCGCCGACCGACGGGAACGTCTCCAGCGCCAGCCGGACGGCGTCGACCAACGACACGCGCGGCCACTCGACGGCGGGCGGCTGCGCGGCGACCGTCGAGACCGC